>CAJWRP010000198.1 GCA_913046025.1 uncultured Chloroflexota bacterium | reverse complement strand
TGTTTGATGTCATGGCTGCATTGTCCTTGGGAATTAGCATCCTGCTTATGGTCGTAACCAACACTGAGCATCCACCCGCGGCTGGTACGGCGCTGGGATTGATCTTAGAGGGGTTCAGCTGGAACCTGGTACTGTTCGTGCTCCTGAGCGCCCTGCTGATGTCCCTGATACGTATAGTGCTGCGCAATAAGATGACCAACCTGCTTTGAACATGCAACGCTACGGTTTTTGCCTGCCGTGCCTTGTCAGAATCTAATCATTTGGCAAATTCGACGCGGTATGAACCGACCCTTGGAGCGATGATGTTAAGGTGCTAGTTGACGGGGGCTGGCTTCATAGGCCTTCATATCGTCGATGCACTAATCGCAGAATGTCATCAAGTTGCAGTGATCGATGACCTGTATACAGGCTTAGAGTCGAACCTGAATCAGCGACCGGAATTTCACCGAGTAGACCTGACCGATTTCGGCGCCACCAGCACGGTGTTCGCAAGCGTTAAGCCACAGTTTGTCAGCCATCTGGGCGCGCATACCAGCGTCAGGCTGTCCATAGAGGACCTTGTTTACGACGCCACAGTGAACGTTTTGGGCTCTATAAATGTTCCCAGGTAATGTGCAGCCCAGGAGGTTGAACGCGTCCATGTCGAAGGATTAAAGTGCTAAAGCCCTGCTGGGATTACTCCGGGGCCAAATTAGGCTTGGGCTGTCTCCAAACATGAGGTTGGAGGACAGCATTTACGAGGTAGTGCCCACTACAGGGATACCCATTTGTCTCTGGGGAGGCAGATCCCTAGGCCGACATCTGTTGCGACCAGTATGCCGGGCCATTATATTAGGTGGTGAAGCCCGCCCGATTGAGGGATACTGTGCTAATCCATGAATGACGATATAAGAGCGATTATCCAAAAAATACACGACGATCGTGCGCAGACCGTCATCGCGGCTGCGGGCGCAGGGACGCAGGCCATTGGATGGCTTTTGGGCGTCGCCGGTGCCTCCCGTACAGTGCTGGAGATCACCGTGCCATACGCTTCTTCAGCATTTGTTGACCTAGTTGGTCATGAACCTGACCAGTTTGTATCCTCTGAGGCTGCAAGAGACATGGCCAAGGCTGCTTACCAGCGGTCGGTGGTCCTGCGAGACGACGACTGGGCGGTGGTCGGCATAGGCTGCACGGCCACCATAGCCACCGACAGGCCCAAGCGAGGCGAACATCGCTGCCACATCGCGGCCTGGGGAGCCGACGGCGTTCGTACCTACAGTATCACTTTAAACAAAGGCCTGAGGGATCGTGACGGCGAGGACGAAATTGCCAGTCGAATAGTGCTCAGAGCGCTGGCAGACGCTGGAGGCATCGACGTGGTAGTGCCAATCCCGCTGGACCATGCCGAGCAGATCGAGGTAGAGCAGACTTTGTACAAAGACCCGATTGACGCGTTGATGGCTGGCCACGTGGAGAGCGCTACGGTCTATCCCGATGGCACTATGAGTGCAGACGCACGAACTCATGGGGGCGTGATGCCTGGCTCGTTCAATCCGCTTCACAGAGGCCATGAAGAGTTAGCTCTGGCCGCGTCGGAAATGCTTGGTGCTTCGGTAACATATGAACTGTCTGTCGCCAACGTAGATAAGCCTCACCTTGAAGAGTCAGACGTTCGCGCCAGGGTGGCCCAGTTTACCGGCAAAGGTTCGATAATTCTGACTGGAGTTCCCGTGTTCTTCAAGAAAGCGCGGCTTGTGCCAGACTGCAACTTCGTTATCGGATGGGATACTGCCGTCCGCATCGTGAATCCTAGGTATTACGACGACCGGGAATCAAATATGCTGATGGCCTTTGAAGAGATGCGATCCCTAGGTTGTAGCTTCTTGGTAGCTGGGCGTACCGATGGTGAGGTCTTCCACACACTGTCCGAAGTTGACGTGCCCTCAGATTTCCGGGAGATGTTCGAAGAGTTACCAGAGACGGCGTTCAGGAGCGACATCTCCTCGACGGACCTTAGACTCTCTGAAAAGCCATTGGACTAGGCCATGAAATTCAAAGACCTGCGAGAGTTTCTGTCCTTTCTCGAGTCCAAGGGCGAACTACACCGCATTACTGCTCCCGTTAGCCGCGATCTGGAGATTACTGAGATCGCCGATCGTGTGATCGCATCAGGCGGTCCGGCCCTGCTGTTCGAGAACGTGGACGGCCACAGCTTTCCGGTCGTAATCAATCTGTACGGTACTCATCAGCGAATGGCTTGGGCGCTGGGTGTAGACCACATCAATGAGCTTACCGAACGAGTCAGACATTTGCTGGGCATGGTGCAGACGCCGCCCTCGGGCATAATGGCCAAGCTGAGCACGCTGGGAACACTGGCCGGTCTTGCCCGTTCGCAGCCCAAGATCGTTCGCAGTGGGCCGTGCCAGGATGTTGTTCTAACTGGCGATGACGCCAACGTGAATCTACTTCCTGCTTTAAAGTGCTGGCCAGAAGATGGAGGCCGTTACATCACCCTACCACTGGTAATATCAAAGGATCCTGATTCTGGGCGGCGCAACGTCGGCATCTACAGAATGCAGATCTACGATGGCAAGACCATGGGCATGCACTGGCAGAGCCACAAGGTCGGAGCACACCACTACCGCTCCAGCGAAGAAAAGGGATTGGAGCGACTGGAGATTGCGGTGGCAATTGGCGGCGATCCCACCACCATGTGGTCTGGCAGCATGCCTTTGCCTCCGGACATGGACGAGATCGGCGTGTCGGGTGTGATACGCGGTGAGGCCGTGGATATGGTGCGCTGCAAGACCGTTGACCTTGAGGTGCCGTCGCAGTCCGAGTTTGTGCTGGAAGGATACGCGGTTCCTGGCGAACTAAGGCCTGAGGGGCCGTTTGGAGACCACACCGGATACTACTCATTGGCGGACGACTACCCGGTCTTTCATCTCACAGCCATCACCCACCGCAAGGGCGCTATTTACCCGACGACATTTGTTGGCAGGCCTCCTAAAGAGGACTACTTCATGGGCAAGGCCAGCGAGCGCATCATGCTCCCTGCCCTGCAAATGACGCTGCCCGAGGTCGTGGACATCAACATGCCCGCCGAGGGTATTTTCCACAACCTAGTCATAGTCTCAATCAAGAAAGAGTACCCTGGTCAGGCCGCAAAGGTGATGCACGCGCTATGGGGAATCGGCCTGATGATGCTGGCCAAAACCATCGTCGTTGTGGACCACTTTGTGGACGTGCAGAACGTCTCCGAGGTCGCCTGGCGAGTCGCCACCAACCTCGACCCTGGCAGGGACATCATCTTCACCGAGGGTCCGCTGGATGACCTGGAGCAGTCCTCGGCGAAGCCGCATTACGGCAGTAAGATGGGCATAGACGCGACCGCCAAAGGGCCAATGGATGGCTTTCAGCGCGAGTGGCCGCCGGATATCGTCATGTCGGATGAGATCAAGCGGCTGGTGGACAGCAGGTGGGGAGAGTACGGCCTATGACAGTAGCAAGCATGCCCCTGGTGGCAGGCAAGAAGCTGAATCTTTTTCTGGATGCTATCCGGTACAAAGAGAGCATTTTCGCACTTCCTTTCGCGTATACAGGAATGATACTGGCTGCGCGGGGTGTGCCGACCTGGAGTCAGTTCATCTGGATTTCAGTGGCCATGGTCGGAGCGCGCACCGTGGGAATGGCTGCCAATCGAATTATAGACAGGCGTATCGACGCCAAGAGTCCCAGTAAGTCATCCCGTCACCTTCCTGCTGGCCTGCTGAAGACCTCTGAAATGATAGTGTTGACGTTGCTAGCTTTTGCCGTATTCCTATTTGCGGCCTACCAGTTGAATATGTTGGCGCTGATACTGGCTCCTGTCGCGGCCGCCTACCTTGTTTTCTATCCCTATACGAAGCGATTCACCTGGTCATCCAATCTTTTATTGGGATGGGCGTTGGCCATATCGCCTTCCGCTGCGTGGATTGGCGTGACGGGTAGCCTTTCATGGACGCCTGTGCTGCTTTCGGCCGCGGTGGCTATTTGGGCCGGCAGTTTTGATATCCTCTACCACAGTCAGGATTTCGATTTTCAGAGGAGAGAAGGGCTGCATTCGGTGGCTAGTCGGTTTGGCGTAGTGGCGGCATTCCGCTGGTCCAAGGCTATGGACGTGATAGCGGTCTGCGTGCTGATCGCCGTGGGAGTTCTGGCGTCGCTGGCGTGGCCCTTCTACATCGGAGTCGCTGTCGCTGCAGGTCTGCTGATCTACAGGCAATCCCTGATCGCGCCAGAAGATATTTCCCGTATGGGAATTGCCTTCATGAGGGTGAACGCATACGTTTCTATGTCTGTATTCATCGCGACCGCCCTGGCCTTAATGATTTGAATGGAGGCTTGATGTGACTTCGAAGACCAGTCAGCCAGTCGTTGTGGGAATCACAGGAGCTAGCGGTGCCATGCTAGCGCACACTTTCATTGATCTGCTTCTCAAGGCACAAATTCCAGTAATAGCGACCGCCTCGGCTGCCGCCCGAATTGTATGGCAAGAGGAAATGGACGAGTCCTTTGGCACAGCGCTGGAGAGATGGCAGGACAGCGGGGACTTTGCCTATTACCAGCCTGGCGAGTTGACCGCACCGATAGCCAGCGGGACCTTCCCGACCCGAGGTATGGCTGTGGTTCCCTGCAGCATGGCAACGGTTGCTGCTGTCTCCCATGGCTTCTCCGGCAATCTTATTCGGCGCGCCGCGGACGTTTGCCTGAAGGAGCGTCGGCCTCTGGTGCTGGTTCCCCGCGAGACCCCGCTCAATGCAATTCACCTGGATAACATGGCTTCTCTGGCCAGACTGGGAGTAAGCATCTTGCCGCCTGAGCCTCCTTTCTACCTCAAGCCTGAGACGATGCAGGACATCGCTGATTTCGTGGCCAATCGCGTAATGAACGCCCTGGGTCTGTCCGACGCGCTACCTGAAGAAATGCGGTACAGCGGCCCATCTAGATAGGGCCGATCTGCTGACCAGAGCCTTCTCATTGTGCGCTATCATGGCAGCCTCTACAATTCCTAAGGCACCGGAGTTCGAAGCCCTTTGCCGAGTAAACAAAATAATCCAGGAGCATGCAAAACAAAATGATAAGTTCGGCCGACGCAGCCAAAGCCATTAGCGACGTTAGAGGCGATGCACTGGTGGTCAGCACCATGACTCCCAATCGTTACTGGGACGTGGTAACTACGAACAAGCAGCGGGACCTGCCCATATTCGGCGCCATGGGAAAGGCGTCGTCAGTGGGCCTTGGGCTGGCACTGGCGCAGCCCGACAAGAAGGTGCTGATCCTGGATGGCGATGGCGGTCTGCTGATGAACCTTGGAGTGTTGGTCACTATCGCAGGCAAGCAGCCGGAGAACTTGGTGCACTTTGTGTTCGAAATGATCAAATTTCAATATCTTTTGTTGATAATGGAAACGATACAATTACAGATCAAAAAACCAGATTGATCT
>CAJWRP010000197.1 GCA_913046025.1 uncultured Chloroflexota bacterium | reverse complement strand
ATAGAGATGCAGCAGCAGGAAGTCTCGGCGACCCGCAGGTCTCAGATCGGCACCGGAGACCGCTCAGACAGGGTGAGGACGTTCAATTTCCCTCAGAGCAGGGTGACAGACC
Source organism: uncultured Chloroflexota bacterium (assembly GCA_913046025.1). Next base: position 5,366 of record CAJWRP010000197.1, on the reverse strand, counting down.
ATCGTATCAACTACTCTAGTTTCAACCTTGGGGGCATCCTTGACGGCGATATAAACGAATTTGTTGAAGCCCTTCAGGCCCAGGCCCAGGCCGAAAAGCTGACCGAGGCCAGCCAATAAATCTCGGCTGACCGTAGCAATGAAAACTCAAGGCATGAGACTCAGAGAATACCTTCTTCGCGCCAGGAAAGAGCTGCGCACCGGACCGGACTTCAATCCCCACCTGGAAGCCGAAGTCCTGGTGCGCCACGGACTTGGCATTAGCCGGGAACAGTTTTTTGCAGAGCTAGAGCGCCTACTCACCCTAGACGAGACTGCCATTCTGGACGCCCTGATTGCTCGTAGGGCGTCGGGGGAGCCTCTGGCGTACATTACACAACATCGAGAGTTCTACAGCCTGGAATTCGCTGTGAACGAGCACGTTCTCATTCCCAGACAGGAGTCCGAGCTCCTGGTGGATATGGCCCTGGAATTCGCGAATGGCCTGTCAGTGAATACTGTCGACATCGCGGACGTGGGTACGGGCAGCGGCGCACTTGCAATCGCTCTGGCTCATAACCTGCCAAAAGCTATCGTGAAGGCGATCGACCTGTCTGAAGAAGCCCTGCACGTCGCAGATGACAACGCGCGTCGCCACGGGGTTTTGGACCGAGTAAGCCTCTTGCTCGGAGACCTGCTGGAGCCAATAAGTCTTGCTGTCGACATTATCGTATCCAACCCGCCATACATACCTACTGGTGATATCAACGGCCTACCAACTGACGTCCGACACGAGCCCAGACAGGCCCTCGATGGGGGTCCCGATGGCCTGGATGTGCTGCGTCGCCTGCTGGCACAGGCCCCTGCCAAGCTAAGGCGAGGAGGCTGCCTGCTGGTTGAGCTGTCGCCGGAGCAGATGGCCGAAGCAGAGAGGCTGGCCCAAGCCGCTTTCCCCTCGGCTGAGGTCTCCCACGTTGACGACCTCTTGAAACTGGCTAGGGTACTTGTCATTAATACAAAATAAGGCGACCAATATGGTCGCCTTATTCCAATCTTCTAATTCAGCTGCGGATGCAAATGCACCGTAGCTTTGCACTGGCCCTCAGCCCTCTATACAAAAGAAACTACTCGAAGCCGAGCTGGTAGTGCTTGCCCTCTGTCTTGATGGACGGAGCCATGATGATCTCAGCGTTGTGCATTTCCTGGATTGTCTGTGCGCCGACCATTCCCATGCACACCCGTAGTGCGCCGATCAGGTTCTGTGTGCCATCGGTAACCGATGTAGGCCCAAATAGTATCTCTTTGAGAGTGCCCTTGACGCCTACATTCACTCGCGTGCCTCGTGGCAGAGCAGGATGTGGATTGGCCATGCCCCAGTTGTAGCCCTTGCCAGGAGCCTCTTTTGCCTGAGCCAGGGGTGACCCCAGCATTACTGCATCGGCGCCGCAAGCGAAGGACTTACACAGGTCACCACCTGTTCGAATGCCGCCGTCGGTTATCACAGGGACGTAGCGGCCGCTACGCCTGAAGTACTCGTCGCGAGCCGAGGAGCAATCCAGAGTAGCTGTGACCTGAGGAACACCGACGCCCGTGACCTCGCGTGGGGTGCACGCAGCACCAGGTCCCACTCCTACAAGAAGACCGTGTATGCCAGTCTCCATCAGCTCAAGCGCAACATCGAAGCCAACGCAATTCCCAACAAGCACAGGGACATTGACCATCTCAAGCAACTCAGGGAATCGAAGCCCAATTTGGCTAGTGGAAATATGACGCGCCGTCGTAACGGTGGACTGTACAACGATCATATCGGCACCAGCTTCAGCCGCAACAGGTGCAAAGCGTTTCGTACTGGCAGGGGTAATGGAAACGGCGCACTTGGCGCCGTTCATCTTTATCTCTTCAACTCGAGCCGCAATCAAATGGTCCTTGATCGGCTCCGTGTAAAGCTTTTGTAGCAGAGCAGTGACCTCCTCTTGTGGGGTAGTCACAACCTCATTTAATATATCTTCAGTATTTTCGTAACGAGCCTGGATGCCTTCCAAATTCATTACGGCTATTCCACCTAGTTCGCTCATATGGCTTGCGAATTTCGGTGAGACTACCGCATCCATGGCGGCTGCCAAAATCGGGGTTGAAAGCGTCATGTCGCCAACTGTAAATTCCGTGCTGGTCAACTCAGGATTTACAGTAAATCCGCCGGGCGCAATTGCAACTTCGTCAAATCCGTATGCTCGTCGAATTTCCTTAAGCTGGGCTACCATTTTCTTGCCCCCTTTGGCTGAAAATTTATCGGACTATAGCAAAGCACATTTTTAACTTCAAGGTCATGTTCTGTCGTTTTCGAACACTATGTAATTTCCAAGTCCCCATCCGCCTATAGTCCTACTCAAGTCCACTGCAAAATAGCCTTTATCCCACCCAATAATTAGGACTGGTTTTAAGCAATTATCAGTCTTTTATTAGCCTTACAATAACTCAGATAAAAAGACTGCACAAGGACCCGACCCACATAGCTCCGAATTGGAACGACCCTACCTAGTGTTGGATACGAACTCTCGACGGCGGGGAAATGCTGGCGACGCAAAGAAGGTCCTCATAATTCCGGCGACATCCGGCGTGGATTTCGAGACCTATGAAGACTGCCTTCGTCTTTATTGAGTCCCTCCAACCAATAAGGTCAATTGAAACACCAGCGATTCTGTTCTATTGATAATAGGTCTGCTAAGAAGGCTGGTCAACGGCTTTGAACGAATAATGGTTATCTTGTCATATAATAAAAACCTGAGCTATTGAATTAGATTTAGTGATGTGTGATTATCATGACTTCCCTCGAAAATATAGTGCGAGCCTATGCAAAAGAACTTGGTTTCGATCTAGTAGGCATAACGTCGGCAGAGCCGTTCCTAAGAGATGAGCAAGCTGCCTTGAAACGAGTTCAGGACGGCATGATGGATGGCCTGAGCTGGTATACAGAGGAGCGCGTGAGGCGGGCCAATCGGCCACAGGTCCTACTGGAGAAGGCCCAATCCGTGATTTCCTTGGCCATCAGTTACAACACCGGCCCGCCAACAGCAGATGGTAAACTAAGAGGTAAGATCGCTCGTTACGCATGGGGCGACGACTACCACGACGTAATCAAGAAGCGGTTGCGTGAGTTTTGTGATGGCCTGGAGAAGCGCCTAGGCAGGCCAATTCGCACTCGCATCTTTGTGGACGACGGGCCTATGAACGACCGCGCAGCCGCAGAACGGGCTGGACTCGGCTGGTTCGGGAAAAACACCAACATTCTGACTCCCAGCCACGGCTCCTGGGTCTTTCTGGCCCAAGTAATCACGGACCTAAAACTGACCCCTGATACTCCACTGAAGAAAACTTGCGGGAGCTGCGTCCTTTGCATAGATGCCTGTCCCACCGGAGCCATAATAGCTCCATACGTATTGGACAATCGCAAATGCATTTCATTTCTAACGATAGAACTGCGCGGTCCCATTCCCAAAGACTTGCGCCCATTGATAGGCGACTGGGTCTTTGGCTGTGATATATGCCAGGACGTCTGCCCCGTGAACCGAAAAGCCGAGCTAAGCCTGGAGCCAGCATTCCAGCAGCGCCACGACTTCTCCGCTCCAGACCTGATACCCCTGCTTGAGCTTGACGACGAAGGATTCCGCGAACAATTCCGCAATAGTCCAGTCAAGCGGGCGAAACGAGTAGGACTTCAGCGAAACGTCTGCGTAGCTTTGGGCAACATATCCGATCCCACTGCAGTTCCCGCTTTGACCGGCGCCCTGGAATCCGACAGCGCTCTAGTGAGAGGCCACGCAGCCTGGGCATTAGGCCGCATAGGTGGCAACGAGGCTAAGCTTGCTCTGCGGTCGGCCTTGGGAAAGCCTCAGGAGGGCGAAGTTATTGAGGAGATTCAGGATGCTCTGAATCAGCTGACTACAGTGGCCAAGCTATGATCAGCGGTGGACGCATCTATCTGGCCAACGTCGGAGCCAACGCTAGCCACTCCTTCGATAGTCCTATATATGACGGTGGCACCTTTGAGTTCATCACCATACCGGAGGACAGAGACCTACCTACGGATCATGCCATTCGTTACGGGCAACTGACCTCGTACTATGACCCAAAGAAACCGATCAGGGATTATATTCCAAAACGTCTTTGGGACTTCCCGACTCACTTCGACCCGGAATTCGAAACCTTCACATACGGGGATAACTGCGAGACAAGCCCTCGCGCTGCATCCTTGAAGCGCATGGAACCGGGCGATTTCATATTCTTTCTGGCAAGGCTAACGAGACAAGAAGACAATAAGTCCGCAAAAGAGCATGGATTCTACCTGGTTGGTTTTCTCGAGATCGAGGACATTCTCAAAGATGTGACCCAACGCCCCACAGATGCAGAAATGAAACGCTATGGCGCCAATGCCCACATCCTGAGAGGACTCAGCGACGACTTCCTGTGGGACCGCTTCTGGGTCTTCGGCGGATCGCCTAACTCCAAGAGGTTCCAAAAGGCCGTCCCCGTAACCAGAGAGCTTGCCTTGCAGGTGTTCTCCTCCGCAGACGGCTCGCCGTGGAAGTGGGACTCCGGCCGCAGCGACCTCCAGGTGATCGGCTCCTACACACGAAGCTGCCGCTGCGTAATCGACCCCGCCATTCCAGGGCAGGATGAGAAGGCAACCATCCTATGGGACTGGGTTCAAAGGCACTCTTGACCCTATGTTAGCCCGACTCTAAAGGGGTGTAACCCTTTAATGTGGATACGGTTAATTCTTTGATTCGCTCCAGAAAAATGGCCTCTCTGGCGGCTTATGCTGTGCTGTTGCTTGCGATCGCTTGCCAGAGCCCGGCGCCCTTCGTTCCACCAGAAGTCGACGTAGTCATCTTCGCCACCCCTACGGCGACAGCCCCTGCAAAGACACCACGGGCGCAGGCAAGGCCCACACAAACATCGTCGCCATCAGCCCAGCCAACCGATGTAATGCCGGCGGCGACTGAACCTACCCCCACCGCCACGTTGGCTCCTGAAATCGAGCCTAACCACACACCTGAACCACAGGCGGCCGCTACCGCAGCGCCGATTCCCGCAACCGCTGCACCAGTTACTGCAACAGCCCTCCCAACTTCGACCCCCCTGCCTGTAGCCACTGCGGTCCCAACAGAGTCGCCGACGCTAAAACCCGCGCCTTCACCGACTGTGCCACCTCCGGACCTGGACATTAATCGCAGTCTGACCTACATAGATATTGATGGCATTCTCTGGTCAATCAACGCTGATGGCACAGACAAAACCCTCATAGCGGAATCAGTGAACCTTTCGCAGGCACCAGTCTGGTCGGCGAAGAAACGACGAGTGGCGTTTCGCGAACAGAAGACGATAAAC
>CAJWRP010000196.1 GCA_913046025.1 uncultured Chloroflexota bacterium | reverse complement strand
CCGCGAAATCGGTGGCCAGCAGCAGTATCGCCCCGAATACAGATGTAATCAGGGAGCCAACGAAGAACGGGGTTGCGGAGGTGCTTTCCAAAGAGGGCCTCTCAAAAAGTCTGCTAATCGCCGCCATCTTACAAGATACTTGGTGGGAAGTGGGAAGCTTGTTCTAGGACTGCTGAAGTTGCCTCCGCCGGGTCAGTACGGTATCCTACCGTGCTGGGAGATGGTTCCCATTTTAATCACGAAAAGTATTAAGCGAAAAGCAAAAATAATGGTGGAGGAGTTCTGAATGAACACAATGCAAGCCATCGCGCGGATCCTGAAGATGGAGGGTGTAGAGTGGATAACCTGTTTCCCTTCCAACCAGCTCATCGAGGAGATTGCCAAAGAGGGCATCCGCACAATCATGTTCAGGCAGGAGCGCGGCGCTATCATGGCGGCCGACGCCCTTAGTAGACTGAGCCATCGAGAGAAGTTCGGTGTCATCGTAACCCAGGGCGGCCCTGGCTCTGAAAACTCCATGGGTGGTCTGGCACAGGCATTTGCCGACAACATACCAGTACTATATCTGCCAGGTGGTCCCGCGCTAAATGCCAGGTCCGTTAGGCCCAGCTTTTCCCCGGCCAGGACGTACGACTCTGTATCCAAGTATTCGGAAGTAATTTTCACACCAGACTCCATTTCCAGCGTGATGCGAAGAGCATTCCACCAGCTGCGCAACGGACGCGGAGGCCCTGTGACCATCGAGCTTCCCGCAGACGTAGCGACCATGGAAGTTTCTGAGGGCGCTCTTAATTACCAACCGCCCAAGAGGCACATCCAGTCTCCAGACCTTAAGGATGTAAAGGAAGCAGTTAAGTTGCTGCTTGGGGCCACCAAACCTGTCATCTGGTCCGGCATGGGCGTGCTCATGTCTGATTCCAGTGCCGAGCTAACCGAGTTCGCTGAGTTGACGGAAATACCGGTCTACTGCACGATGCCAGGAAAGTCTGGTTTCGACGATCGCCATCCCTTGGCACTGGGTGCGGGTAGCTCTGCCACATCTCAACAGGCCCGCACGTGGCTGCAAGAGTCTGACGTGCTGCTGGGCCTCGGCACGAGCCTAACCCGGACGGGCTATGGCCAGCCGATCCCCGAGGGCAAGGTGATGATTCACAACACCGAGAGCATCGAGGACATCAACAAGGACTTTGGGGCGGACGTCGGTCTGCCAGGCGACACCAAGCTTACGCTGCAGATGCTTATCGCTGAGGTCAAGGAGCAGTTGGGCGAGAACGGTCGCAAGGGCGAGACCGGTGTTGCTAAGGAGATTGCTGCAATAAACGAGAAGTGGATGGCCAACTGGAACGATGCCCTGGCCTCCGATGAGTCACCGATTAGCCACTACAGGGTCATCGGTGAGTTGGAGCGAGTTCTGGACCACGAAAACAGCATCGTGACTCACGACGCTGGAGCGCCTCGTGACACCATCATGCCGTTCTACTCTTCGACGACACCCCACAGCTACATTGGCTGGGGCAAGACGACTCACCTCGGCTACGGCATTCCGTTGATGATTGGCGCCAAGCTGAGCAGGCCGGATAAGTTCTGCCTGAACTTCATGGGGGACGGCGCTTTTGGCATGTCTGGTCTGGACATCATGACCGCGGTGAAAGCTGATGCGCCAATTACGACCGTCGTTCTCAATAACGGTGGTATGGCCACTTATCCTGGCGGATATCCCATAGCACGGGAGCTGTATGGGACTACCGAGATGATAGGTGACTACGCGAAGATCGCTGAGGGCATGGGAGCGGTAGGAATTACTGTTACGGAGCCGGGTCAGGTTGCCGATGCCATCAGGCAGGCGCAGAAGCTAAATGCGGAGGGCAGGACGGTTCTACTGGACATACATACCAACCTGGAATCCAAACGCTCGTCGTATTAATTTCTACTCTCGACAGGCTTAGATAGCAAGAAGAGGCGGCCAGATGGCCGCCTCTTCTTGCTAGTCGAATCGCTATTCTGTAAACACTGATTAGGTGGTGCTGTCTGCTGAGCTTCTAGTGTTTCTGGAAATCATCCAGAAGGCGAGGCCCAGCGCTGCGGCCTCAATCCAGAGTGGACCGAATAGCTTGGGGTATGCAGCAAGCAGGCCCGTGGGAACAGCGATGGCTGTGCTAATCGGGACTCCTGCGATGAGGGCTAAACCCAGCCTGCTGACTGAGAATGCGCATTGTAGCTATTTGATGTTTCTGTGCTTAGGCGACGTCAGTGCCGCACATGGAAAATGAAGAAAAGTTCAACGTGATGTATATGGCATTTTGCAGGTCATCGGCTCTTAATGAAGAGAGGGCAAGCCACATATGCATTTAAGGGCCACCAACTACACCAGCGTCCAGGCCAGCCAGCATCTCCTTAATTATATGCGCGGCTTCGTGAATTTCTCCATTAGATAGATAAGCCTTCCTTGGCTCCATCAAGCGCAGGTGTTGACCCTCTGCTCTTTCAAGGATGTGGGCTGCGTGATGTGATGCCTCGTTATTGTCATTTGTCTCAATGGCGGATAGTGCCATCCAGTGGTGCATGAGTAGATCGTCACCAGACATACCGGCGTGGGCGAGTCCTCCGTCCATACCTGCGATGAATTCTGCAAGTTCCTGAAGTTCCTTGTTAGAGATCTTATCAGGAGGGAATACAGGCATTATGCCTATAGGTGCCTTGACCTGCCTTTTGACCTGGGCTACAGAATGACCTGCCAAAGCGGGTGCGATATGGGTGCCTTGCGCACTGTCCCCATGACATCCAGCACAACTTACGTTCGCATATATCTCCTCGCCGTCAAAGTCGTGGTCTACTTCAGAGGTATGGTAGTGATCCGGTTGTTCTGCATGTTCCGGGATGGCCGTAGCCGCAACTTGCACAGAGTCTAATGAAATTTGTGCTGCAGGGGCTCGACTATAAGCCTGGCATGCTATGCCGATCACTGTCGCGGTGATGTCTTTAAGCTTCATGTAACGCCTCCTCATGCATGTTCAACTCAAGAGATTGTGCTTGCTTCATCGTGGCCCTCTAAATCGGCCGATGAATCGAGAATAATCCAAAGGCCGTGAGGAACGCATGAGAGTAAGAGTGCAGGCTATGCCAAACTTATGAAGAATTGCACAAAAGGTGAAATGATGGGTCGGTATGAGGCTAAGAACCTGAATATTGGGAAGTTAATTCAGAGGGCGGAAGTCATCCAAATTCTCTCCTTCTAATGGACCAGAGGGATCGATTCCTGCCACCAGTTCTTTAAGCCATGGCGTGATCTGCGACTGTCGAACACTCCCCACCCAGCGTCTGGCTACGACGCCTTCCTTGTCGACAAGAAAGGTGACGGGAATACCTATGACACCGTAATCAATACTTATTCTGCCGCCCTGATCCATGCCGTTCGGGTAGGTGACTCCATATTCGCTTATGAAGGCCCTGGCATCGGAGTCGCTGTCCTGGATATCGACGCCGATGAACACAATGTCCTTGTCGCGATAGTTTTGCCAAAGGTTTTCAAGAACAATGGCTTCTTGGCGGCAAGGGCCGCACCAAGATGCCCAAAAATTGATGACGACGGGCTTTCCGATCTGGTCACCGAGGTCCATTCGCTGGCCGTCAAAAGTTGTGAAGGCCAGTGCTGGTGCAGGTTTGCCTATCCGGGTTACACCGCTTCGCGCTGTGACGGGCGATCTGTTGGCAAGACCAACGCACAGTAGAATCATTAGTGCGAGGATCACTGTGGCAGAGGCCAGAATGGCAAATATTTTTCGGGACGAGCCAAAGCCACGGGAATCTGTGGAATCCTCGTTGCTCATTTCATCACCCGACTGAGTTACGTTGATGCGGTCGACCATGGAACCTTCTGTACAGCTTCGTTCAACCTTGGGAGAGACATTAGGGATGGAGCATCGATGTGGCCACCTGAACGAGATCGGACTGGGAAATCAGATTTCCCGCTCCATCTGGAATAGACTGTATAGCGATGCCTACTTCTTCTGATTCGGCAGAGTCGCAATTAAAGAACAGTGTCATGGAGCGCTCATAATCCCATTTGGCCAGCGACGGGTCTATACCCGGCCCTGCAAGAATCGTCTGTTCCGACCAGCCGCCACTCATCACATGGCCCGGTATGGTATTGATGTTGACCTCTGTAATTGCGTCTTCGGGCTGAACCAGCCCTAGCTCAACCATTGTCGGACTGCCCTGCGGTTTGAATGTGACAGGGTAGGCGATTAGCATTATCTGTTGGCCGCCGCGATAGACAAGATTGGCCCGTCGTCGCCGATCTAACGACGAACTGGAGTGCTCGAATCCTGCCGGGATGAAGGTGGGCTCAAAGGCATAACCCAAAGCTGATGATATTTTCTGCAAATCGAGTGCCTCCTGTTTAGGGTCGCAAGTAACCGAGGCCTTTGTGGTGGGTACGGGATTCTCAGTTGATTGTGGCTTCAGGGAAGCCTGCGATGAGCAGGCTGCGGCCATCAGAAGAATGCCGACCAGTGCAATCAGGCAGGCTCTGTTTATGAGCACTGAGATAGACCCCAGTAGTAGATCGACTTCACTGAAAGTAGAAACCAGGCTCTTCGGCTACCTGTGGAAGGTCACCTTGGACCTTGGCGATGATAGCCGCAGTTGATTCTATGGCCGATTGTAGCTCAGACGCCTTTTCAGATCCCCATAGCTGGAGGGCGTGTTGTTCCAGTGGACCGGCGATGGACTCAATCTCATCTCTTGATGGTGAATTAGGCATCTGGGTTTCCTCTCGTGGGCACGGCTGAGTGCATGTGGCAACTTATATTGCACCTGTTCGGTGTAACTGCTGAATTGAGGTTACGGAAGGCTGAAATGGCTGTCAAGGTATGCGTTGGCCAAGGGGATCGTTGAGAGTGTGTTACATGGGATGACGGCAGTTCGCCAAGACCTATATGGTGGGGTGGAGACTCCATTTATCCTTGTTCGGAAGCACGCATTTAAATTGACACTCATTTTGAGGGGTGCGATAATATTTAAGTTAATAGAAGAGATAAAATAACATTGTCGTCCATCGGGCCTGATGTGTATATTTGTTGCACGGGTTGGAGACGACGGGACGTAAGTAAGACAAATGCCAAAGCGAACATATCAGCCACGAAAAAGACGCCGAGCCCGAGTGCATGGGTTTCGGTCCCGTATGAGTTCTAGGAATGGCCGCAACGTTCTCAAACGTCGTATGTTCAAGGGTCGTCAGCGCCTTACAGTTGCGGACTAGACCTCGAACATGTGCCTGACGGCCTATGCGAAAGGAACAGCGCCTTCGAAAGGCGAAAGACTTCGCAGCCGTGCGTCGAGAAGGCCGAAGCTGGGCTGATAGGCCTTTAGTTTTGGCGACGAGACGTAACGGATTAGGTGTCACCCGTTTCGGTTTCATCATTGGAAAGAGAATCGGGAATGCCGTCGTCAGGAATAAAATCAAGCGGAGACTGAGGGAGATATCCCGCCTT
>CAJWRP010000195.1 GCA_913046025.1 uncultured Chloroflexota bacterium | reverse complement strand
GACCGCATCGAGCCGGCCCCGAAGCCGGAGTTCTTCAGTAATCGCGTCCACGGGACATGTTCGACGTTCCGCGAGCCCCCCGAGGAAGATGAGCCTCCGTTCCAGGGGGAACCCCCGTTTTTGCAAACGCCGCCGCCTCTGCCCCCGACAACTCATCGACCGACACCTTCGGCTAATGGGACACTGAAAAAGGAGCGTACAACCTTCAGATGTTCTCAGGGCTATTGGAAAACGAAGTGGCACGGTCCCAACACCGGTCGCATGTGATGTCCCTGCTGGTAATGGACATCGACAAGTTTGAGTCCTATGTCGGCGAGGGCGGCACGGCCGCTGGAGATTAGCTGACCAAAACACATTGCAAAGTTATTGGCGAGCGATGTCGGCCAAGTGACGTGTTGGGACGATCCGGTTCATCTGTTTTTGTTCTCATGCTTGCCGAGACTGGCAAGGAAGAAGTTGAGGCACTAGGTTATCAGATTCGCAAAGGCCTAGAATGGAACTTCACCGACGGCGCAGGTATTGGGAATTTGCCCAGGGACACCAGCGAGCCTGATGAAATATTCACTACTGCCAAGTCAGCTACGGAGGCCGCTAAGCAACGCGGTGGCGACGCCATATTAATGCCCAAATAGGGCACTAATACAGCCAGATTTCGTATATCTAGGTTATTTCGCATAGCCTATCAGACACGCTAAAAACCTCTGTATTTGAGGTGATCCTTTACAAGCCGGGCTTTGTCATCGAAGTCGCATCCAGTATATTGTCAAGCTCCTCTTGTGAAAGATCAGTCTCTTCCAAAGCAACTTCTCTAATTGTTCTCCCCGTCTCATGGGCATTCTTGGCGATCTTGGCAACCGCGAGGTATCCGATGTGAGGAACCAGCGTCGTTCCGATCATGAGGCCCCTGTCGACCATTTCGGGACCCTTGGATGTTGCTTTGATGCCTGAGGGGGCTCCTTCATTAGCATCATCTTCTACCGGTCCGCTGATGCACTGGTTATCCAGGTTTCTTGCCGACGCCGCCAACAGGTCGATGGATTGCTGTAGGTTGTAGGCACACATAGGCATCATCACGTTGATTTCGAAGTTCCCAGACTGACCACCTATCACGATTGCCGCATCGTTGCCGATGACGTGAGCCGCAACCTGACATACAGACTCTGGAATTACAGGATTTACCTTCCCTGGCATTATTGAGCTTCCCGGCTGTACTTCCGGTAATTCGATTTCACCAACTCCGGCACGAGGACCTGATCCAAGCCAGCGAAGGTCGTTGCAGATTTTCATCAGACTGACGGCCACGGTCTTGAGCGCACCGCTGGCAGCCACCACATTGTCTAAGGAGTTTTGAGCCTGGAAATGGTTCGTCGTCTCGTGCACCTCCACATTCAGAATGGCGGAGAGCTTGGCACAGACCTTCTTGGAAAAATCGGGGTGCGTATTTACACCTGTGCCTACGGCGGTTCCACCCAACGCTACTTCGGACAGCTCTTTCATACCCTCCCGTACTCTGCTTAGCGACCGTTCAATTTGCCCGGCGTAGCCCTGGAATTCCTGGCCTAGGTAAATGGGCGTAGCGTCCTGCAGGTGAGTTCTGCCGGTTTTGATGACATCACTGAACTCGCTAGCTTTGGCTTCCAGCCCCTTATGAAGCTGCTCTAGGGCGGGGATCAGGTTGTCGTTCATTGCCATCAGAGCCGATACATGAATAGCTGTTGGGATAACGTCGTTGGAGGACTGCCCGATATTCACATGATCATTGGGGTGGACAGGAGAGCCGGACCCTAATTTTCCGCCGAGCTTCTCGATGGCCTTATTGGATATGACTTCGTTGGCGTTCATGTTGGTCGATGTCCCAGAACCCGTCTGGAAAATATCCAATACGAAGTGATCGTCTAGCTCGCCATCAATTACCTTCTGTGCGGCATAAACGATGGCATCCTTGAGGTCTTCAGGAAGGAGGCCCAACTCGAAATTAGTTTCTGCGGCAGCCATCTTGATCTGCCCCAACGCCTTGATGAATGATCGAGAGAAGCGAAGGTCGCTTATCGGGAAATTAAGAACTGCTCGCATGGTGTTGGCGCCGTAATACACTTCTTCAGGTACCTGAAATACCCCCATGGAGTCGCGCTCTGTGCGGAACTTGCCCTGTTCGGTCAATTTATCAGCTCCTGGTTTATTCAAATAAGTTAAAGTGTAATGTTAGCCATTTGTAAAGTTTGCTAAGTCTGGTGAGTAAACACCGGGTTCGAAACGTGGACGACTCGCATTCACTAAAGATTAGGTATGCCGGTCACCCAACAATAAAACTGGCAGTGAACTGTACAGTTCTGTCGGCGATCTCCTGCTCGTGTCCGCTAAGACTATGGTCTGTTTCAGGTATCTCCCTGAACTGCAGGGGTTCGCTTATTTCATCTAGCGTTCGTTGCAACTCAGTGGAGTTCACGATACGGTCGTTTTGGCCAACCATGAAGAGCTTCGGCCTCTTGTCCTTGCGAATGCGGGACTGTTGCACGGCTGAAATTGGTGGTGCTATCAGTGCCAGGCTTGCTGCTTGTTTGTATTTGCCCAGCCCGTTTAATATGACTGCTGCCCCGAACGAGTAGCCAGCCAGTGCTATGCGCTTCTTGTCTAATCCTGGCCACCACCGCACGAGGTCAAGTGCAGCTTTAACGTCGTCCTGCTCAATTTCGCCGTTAGTAAACTCACCCTCACTGCCTTCAACGCCACGGAAGTTGAAACGTAGCGTAGCGATGCCTAGTCTAACGGCGCTGCTGCAGATTGCCGTTACTATAGGATTGTTCATATTGCCGCGGAGAGTAGGATGGGAGTGGCAGACAACCAGGACCGGATACGGCCCTGGAAACTCATCGGGAGTTGTAAGGATGCCCTCCAGGGCAGCCTTCTTGCTATCAAAACCTACGGCAGTTTCTCTCATTCGCGCACCACCACTCTCACTCGGTTTACCTTTCGCAAAGCCACTCGTGGAAGAATTTGCCAGTGACCTCGCCGAGGTAATCTAGGGAGTCGCCAAAGAAATGGTCAGCGTTTTGAATCAGCTCGATCTGCTTGGGATCTGTGAAGCGCTTCGCCTGAAAAACGAACTGTGCCACAGGAAAGTCGTGATCACGCTCGCCGCAAACCAGAAGCTTCGGCTGCAAAATCTCGTGTACACCCATCTCGTTGAAGACGCGGGACGGACAAGCAACGGACGCAATGGCCTGGGTGACGTCTCCGTACGTGGAAGCAATAAGAGCCACAGCGGCTCCAAAGGAGTATCCCGCCACCCCTATGCGGGTCGGGTCTATCTCGTCCTGCAGTGACAGGAAATTCAGAGCCTCGACAGCGTCGCTGACTTCTCCTGAGCCTCCGTCAAAATTTCCTTCGCTGGCACCCACTCCACGAAAGTTGAAGCGCAATACCGCGATACCTGACTCACCTAAATATCGGACGAGGGACGCAATTACAACATTATCCATGTCGCCGCCATGTCGTGGGTGAGGATGGCAGATTACTACCGCGGGCAGACCTTCGTCATCATTCGGTAGGTGAAGCACGCCTTCTAGCTTAATGTCGCCGTTGGAGAAACTGACATTTCTTTGTGTAGCTGTCATTGTGTTCATGGTAAAAAAATCTTTCAGCCTGTTTTCCGCTTTTCAGTTTTTGGGTCTGTCAATAGTAAAGTCCTGGTATGGCTTTTGACAAGCAGGGTTGATAGAATTGGCCGAGTTGTCGGCATGCCTAGAGCATGTGGTGCGTTGGTTTCGGGACCGCACAAATTCACCATGAGTATAACCGGTTTCAGAAAACGCGTCAGAGTAGCTTATAATTTGGTTGATCTGGATGAAACTTGGCATAACCAAACCTGGAGGAAAGCATGAGAGAAGTTGACCTGCGCAGTGATACCGTAACCCATCCAACGCCGGAGATGCGGCAGGCGATGGCCAATGCGGAGGTCGGCGACGACGTCTTCAGCGACGACCCTACGCTGAATAGGTTAGAGGCCATGGCAGCAGGGCGTATGGGCAAGGAGGCTGCCATGTTCGTGGCCAGCGGCACCATGGCCAACCTGGTCTCGGTGCTCACCCATGCTCAGCGCGGTGATGAGATAATCGTTGGAGACAGGTGTCATATCTTCCGCAGCGAGGCCGGTGGAGCGTCAGCCCTAGGCGGTGTGGCCTATAACACGCTGCGCAACGATGAGAGAGGCATGCTAGATCCTGACGAGGTTGAGGCTGCGATCAAACCACCCAACGTTCATTTTACTCGCACGGCCATGATCGGCCTGGAGAATACACACAACTCTTGTGGTGGAGCTGCGCTGACTCCTGAAGATACCAAGGCCATTGCCGATGTCGCTCATCGCCACGAAGTGCCATTGCACGTGGACGGCGCTCGCATATTCAACGCATCGGTTGTGTTGGAGACTCCGGTGGCCGAACTGGTCAAGGACGCTGACAGCGTTAGCTTCTGCCTATCCAAAGGCCTTAGCTGTCCTATAGGCTCCCTCATTGTGGGAAGCTCTGAGTTCATCGACGGCGCTCGAAAGTGGCGCAAGATGGTTGGCGGCGGCATGCGTCAGGTAGGCATATTGGCGGCCGCTGGTATTGTGGCGCTGGACACCATGGTTGATCGCCTAGCCGAGGACCATTCCAACGCCAGTAAGCTCGCGCAGGGACTGGTGCAGATCCCCGGCATAGCCATCCATCCAGACAAGCTGTATTCCAACCTGGTCTTCTTCGAGATCAAAGATGGCGACCCGGCGACGATTATGCATGAGATCAACAAGCGCGGGGTTAAGGGTGGCGCTCCTGCGAGGCCCTGGCGCTTCGTGACTCATTACGGCATCACCCCCGACGACATCGACTACACACTGGAAGTCATGGAAACCGTTATGCGGGATTTCTCCCAGAACTAGGGTAATGCGATAACTCGGCTTTCTGGAGGGGCAGGTCGCTATTTCGCGGCCTGCCCCTTTCCCTTTATGCATGTCAATCATCAAATAATGTTCGTGATGAGTGCCGATTTCATCGTGCATCCTCGATAGAGTAGAGACCTGTCGAACCACGGGCCATGAGTGGCACTTTAGGCTACGTTAAATATGCTTCTAGTCTTTAGAAATCCTAGATTCAGACTGCTTTGGATAAGCATAGTCATCAACTATGTGGGCTTGATGACGTACTTTGCCGTGCACGGCTGGCTGGCCTTAACCGTTAGTGATTCGGCCTTTTGGGTCGGCGCAACCGCCGGCGTAAGCGGTCTGGGCCTTATGGGTTGCAGCGTATTCTCCGGCGTTCTAGTTGACCGCATGAATCGCAAGAAGCTGATAATAGCGGCACAACTTGCCCAGGCCACAATGGCGATTATCCTGGCGGCCCTGATATTCGCAGACAATGTGGTGCTTTGGCACGTCATGCTGGCGGCATTTCTGGACGGCACGTTCCTGGGCATTAAGATACCAGCTCGGTTTGCGCTGGTTATGGATGTGGCAGGCCGGGAAAATCTGCTGAAAGGCACA
>CAJWRP010000194.1 GCA_913046025.1 uncultured Chloroflexota bacterium | reverse complement strand
GTTATTACCAAAGTAACCTCTCCCCTGGGGTCAGAGAAGTGTTCGATGGCCTCGGATATTTTTCCAATGAATATCTCTTCGTGAAGCTTGGTCAACTCCCTGCAAACGGAAATGCGCCTGTCGCCGAGCGCCTGTTGCATATCGACCAGAGCCGCGCCCAGTCTATGAGGGGTTTCCAAGGCTACCAGGGCGTAGGCTACTGAGGCGTAGGTTGTGAGCAATTTCAACCGAGCGGTCTTGCGCCTAGGCAAAAAACCAAGGTAGGTGAACTGCTCCAGTGGTATACCTGAAACGGAGATCGCAGTGGTCACTGCCGAAGGGCCAGGCACCGCTGCCACTTCGAATCCAGCCTCACAAGCGGCCTCGACCAACTCATGGCCTGGGTCGTTGATGCCAGGCATGCCCGCATCAGATACCAAGGCAACGTCTATTGTCTCAAGTTCAGACAGTAGCTTGGGTATCCTGGCCTGCCGGTTGTTCTCGTTATAGCTAAGAAGGCGAGTATGAATGTCAAAGTGAGCCAGTAGCCTTCGAGTCACCCTGGTGTCTTCTGCCGCAATGAGACCGACTTCTTTGAGCACTCGAATAGCCCGGAGGGTGATATCCTCCAGGTTGCCTATGGGAGTGCCTACTATGAAAAGTTTGGGCATGTTACCTAGTAACTAAGGCAGTGGATGTTCTTTTGCATTCTACCAAATAAGCTCATGTCAATATGCGATCAAAAGCGGCTATATGACCGTGGCCGGTTCCGATGGCCATCAGTGCGCCGCCAGGATTGGAAAGAGTCGTCCACGTCGGCGTAGTCTATGTTGATTTCGGCCGGTATATTGATTATTTCGGCCCCACTCATGATGCCCTGTTTCACGACCTCGTCCGTTGTGCGGAAGGCCTCAATTATCTCGGCATCATGGTCCACAAACTCAAGTAGTCTGTCGTTGTGAATAACGATAAGGTTCTCTACGTAAGGTAGAAGCCCGGCAATACCGGCGATTGCCCTGTCTATCCCGCGGCTATCTTCGAAGCTGAATGAGTTGGTTACGACGGCCACCACAACGGCACCCATATCCTTAGCCACGCATGCAACATAGGCTGGTGCGGCAATGCCCGTACCACCACCCATTCCGGCAGTTATGAAAACCAGTTCGGCGTCCTTGAGGACTTCTCAAAGGGAGGCGGAGGACTTCCCAGCAACCTTGGCAGTGACATTGGTGTCACCGCCGGCTCCCAACCTCGTGTGGATTTCTCGCCTATCTGAATAGAGTATATGTTATGGTTTACTGACACAGATTCCAAAGACTTGATATCGGTGTTAATGACTGCGAATTCTACATCAGGAACGTGCTTGTGCTGTAGCATGAGTCGGATGCAGTTACATCCACTTCCACCTAGGCCGGTCACCTTAATACGAGCAGATCCCTGTTCTCACTTATAGGCTAATGGCTCGGTTGGTAAATCAGGCAAGGTGTCCTGTGACTCATCAAATGTCTCGTCATTACTTAGCAAGCATTCAACTGTCATGAATTTTCTTTCCTTTTATCTGTGGGAGTTCCAGATGCCCTCTGATAGCTCCGGGCATAAGTCCGTCCATTCCTAAAGATCCACATAAAGTGCGTTCACCAATCTTCCCGGACATTTTTTTCGGCTATCCGCCTTACATCATCCCGGAAAGGACTGCGGACTGAGCCATCCTATACGAAACCTTGGGTAACCGGGGAGAAATTCTTTCATCGATCGAATTCACCTTGACCGCCTGATCGGGTACTTATGTGAGTGCTTCGTGTGCAAAAGGATTGCATACGGTTTGGTTATTAAAGTCATAATTTTTACTTCACAATCGTTGAAGGCGTGTAATAAAGGCTGAATAGGATGTTAAGCAAAGCAAAACATAGGTAGTGAAAAACGCGCAATAAAAATGGCGGGTCGTTTGACCCGCCATTTAAGCAAAGTTTCAAATGTGGTACTTCTTTTATATTACTCCAGAGCGCTGGCCGTGCCGACTACACAAACTGTTCCGTCCTGCTTCTCTACCCATACAGCAACATTGGCTCGCATGCCGCCATTCTCATTCACCCTGTCGGTGATTACGCCCTTTGTGATTACGTGGTCGTCTGGCCAAACGATGTTTGTGAACTTGATGTCTAGTTTGCCACCCTCAAACCAGCCCTTGCCGAAACGGCGGTCCATCATGTCGCCAATGTAAGACATGGTCATGCGTCCGCCTACAACAATTCGCTCGAAGCCCAGCTCCTTGGCGGCTTCTTCGCTGGTATGATAGCTCCTGTTGCCATGAAAGAACGTGCCGCACATCTCCAAAGATATATCGCTTTCCACTGGCCCTATGGCCTCCCCATCTGGGATCTGGAATTTGCGAATACCTTCCTTCTGTTTCGGATCACGAAGCTTTACAGTGCCCTGATCCCTCTTGCCAAGTAGGAAACTCTGGTGGTGTGTACCCAAGGCCATTACTTCGCTGTCAGCGGACCACAGTGTAACCTGTTGCTTTACCACTGTGCGGTCTCGCCACTGGTATATGTCTTCGATTTTTGAGGACTTGCAGTAGGTCTCCCCTTGGAGCATGGGCTTAAGCATTTCCCACTCCTGGCGAATCCACAGGTTGCCAAAATTATCCTTGAATCCTGCGCCAGTAAACCCGCCGTCCACATTTGTCAGGATCATGGACGGCGAAAGTGCCTTGCCGTAAAGGGAAATGTCAGAATACCAGTCCGAGTCAACCTCTAGCCCTTCAAAGTAGTGCTGAATCAGTTCATCGGTAACGGTAAAGTCCATGGATCCTAGATCCTTACCCACAAATGCCTCTTCTGGATTTTGAGTCGTCTGTTCTGTCATCGAAACCTGCCTTCCCATTCACTTAATTACCAGTCGGAAAATGGGTCATCCCCCATGCGCCACTAATATTTCCTCTACTAATTTAAAGAATCGCGCCCTCATCTTTGAGCACCACAATATCGTCCCATGAATAGCCCAGCAGGTCGATGAGGATGCTCTCCGTATCCTCGCCATGCATTGGTGCCATTCGCCTTGTTGATACCGGTGTTTCGCTGTATGCCACCGGCGTTTGATGCCACTTAGTCGGCCCCAATACAGGATGGTCAAATTCTACAAGATAGTTGTTCTGGAGAACTTGGGGATCGTCGGGCAGGTCAAAAATGTCCTGGACCCGCTCCCAAATCAGATCTCCAGCTTCATCCAGTTTCTGCTCCCATTCTTGACGGGACATAGTTAAGAAGATTTCATCCAATATTGGTATCAGTTCTTCCCGATTCTCGCTGCGGGACTCCAAAGTGCTGAAGCGCACATCCTCAATCAGGTCCTCGCGGGCAAGCGCCCTGCAGAAGGTAGGCCAGTACCGATCTCCCTGGCTCATTGAAAACGCTATCCATTTGCCGTCAGCGCACTTGTATGTGTTCCAGAGCACATTACCAGCCTTGGTCCTGTGCTGCGGCTCCATCATGTTGCCGGCTCTAAGTGCGACTCCGTCTCGCATGCCGCCCAGCCACATCAGGCTGCCCAGGTGAGAGACGTCGACTCGCTGGCCCATTCCAAAGCGTTCCCTTGCTATGATCGCCCCCAGAACGCCATAAGATAGCATGATGCCTGCCATCTGGTCTGCCATGCCGTTTATGTTGTACGGGGTATCATCGCCGGGGCCTGACCACCACAGGGAACCAGACCTGGCCTCTCCCGTTAGAGCAAAGGCCGGCTTTCCAGAATCTGGGCCGTTTGGCCCATATCCGGAGCCGGAGCCATACACGATATCAGGTCTGATCTTGGCCACATCGTCGTATCCTAGCCCCAAACGCTCAGCCACTCCCTGGCGGAAGTTTTCGATAAATACGTCAGATTTCTTGATCAGCTTCTGCATTATCTCAAGGCCTTTTGGATTCTTGAGATGCAGTGCTATTCCACTCTTGTTGCGGTTCATGCTGGCGTAGTAGGCGTTGAGACCGCCGCCAAGGTCAGCCTTAACGCCACCAAGCACGCCGAATTGGCGTCCATGATCCCCATCAAGCGACTCAACTTTTATAACCTCGGCACCCATGTCGGCCAACATCATGGTGGATACAGGTCCAAACTGCCACATAGTCCAGTCGATTACACGTATGCCATCCAGCGGTCCTTTAGCACCATTGGTATGGGTCCCATTGGACTCTTCTGTCACTATAAGCACCTTCCTAAACGGCCAACGGAATGCCGTGGATTGACACTAGTATTAGCTCTCAAGCGGCATTATACCCAGTTGTCCAAAAGCAATGCAAAAAAACGGGCGACCCACCTAAGTGGATCGCCCGTTGATTGAACTAAGCTCGAGTTAGTACTGCCTTTGCGCCCTGGACCGTCCGCCCATGTCGCCATAGGAAACATTAGGGTCAATCACTACATCCAACAGCGCCGGCTTGCCCGAGGCGAAAGCCCTGGCCAACGCCGGCTTAATCTCGTTTGGATCGGTGATGCGCTCTCCGTATCCACCCATGCCTTCCATGATTTTGGCATAGTCGGTTTCTTGCGAAAGATATGTGGCAAGTGCTCGACCCGTCCTCTTGAGAACTCCCTGCGTGGTCTGGTTCCAGGCACCGTTGTTACCTAGCACCGACACGATCGGCAGGTTAAAGCGAACGTAAGTCTCCACATCGAAACCAGTGAGACCAAAGCCACCGTCTCCGTAGACAATTACAACCTGTTTGCCCTTTCGAGCAAGCTGAGCTGCTGCAGCGAATCCACTACCGGCGCCCAGGCAGCCGAACTGTCCCGGATCAAGCCAGTGACCAGGCTCATTGATGTTGAGCACGCGGGCCGCGAAGGTAACAATGTCTCCGCCGTCGCCGATCACGGTGGCGTCACGGTCCAGGAAGTCCCGAAGGTCACCCACAAGGCGCATGGGATGAATCGGCACCGAATCGCTGTTGAGCATAGGCTCATCTACAGCTTTGAGAGCAGCGTCCTCTGTAATTACCTCTTCTACCCATGCTTTACCAGGCGACTTGTAGTTGGAGGCTTTGAGGCCATCGATGATCGCACGAAGAATGACTTTGGTGTCACCGACAATGCCCGCGTCTATTGCACGGTTTTGGCCGATCTTGGTGCCGTCTGTCATAATTTCAATTAGCTTTGGGTTCTGCGGGAAAAGGCTTTCTGCGCCGTAGCTCAATCGGAAGTCAATAGGAGTCCCAATCAGGATCACGCTATCAGATTTCACCATACCATACCGTCGACCAAGGCTGCCTATGTTAGGGTGGTCCGAAGGTATGCTGCCACGACCCATCGCGTTCAAGAAGACAGGAGAATCAATTAACTCGACAAACTCCCGTAACTCCTCAGATGCCTCAGTCCACCACACATCGGAACCGGCAAGCACCATTGGGCGCTCAGCTGTCTTTATGATGTCGATAGCCTTCTGGATATATTCAGGATCGCCATATGCCCGAGCCTCGGTCCTGTAGCGCTCTGGAAACTTGATGTCGTCCTCTTCAGCCCTGCCGTTAACAACGTCAATAGGCATCTCAAGGTATA
>CAJWRP010000193.1 GCA_913046025.1 uncultured Chloroflexota bacterium | reverse complement strand
GCCCATTCCTGAACTGGTGCAGCCCCGAGCAGATCGCGTGGAGTCGAGAGCGCATCAACGAGGGTGCAGCCAAGGCCGGTCGCGATCCCTCGGAGATCAAGATGGCCCAGTACATTCGGGTGTGCATCGACGAGGACGAGGACGTTGCTCGCATCGCATTCGCCAAGGCAACAATGGGCTATGCCTTGGGCGCAACGGTGCCCACAGACCGCGAACGACAGTTGGGCTACAGAGCCCACTTCGAGCGCATGGGATTTGTGAAGGAGCTGGGCGAATTGGACGACATGCGGCGGGCGAGTGCATCGGACGACGATGTGGCCAACGCCTTTCCTACGGCCTTGCTGAAGACCGTAGGCTACTATGGCACGCCTGGTGGCGCAGCCACCGAGTTCAAGCGAATCGCCCAGGGCCTGGATATAGCTATGGTCCGAGTCGTCGCCGCAAGGCCTGACATCAAGTCTGTGCGAGCCGTCATGGAGGCGTGCAAGCCTTCGCTAATTGGCTAGCAAAATCAACAATACAATTTATTAGGAGCAAAAGTATGGCAGCAACAGTCGGAAGCGGAAAGTATACATACGAGCCAATCGAGGACTGGGCTAAGGTCCCGGACAACTGGAACGCCCCCATGGCTGCAGTCACCGTTGACTCACAGGAACGAGTTTATGGATTCAACCGGGGCGAGCACGGAATCATCGTGTTCGACAAGGATGGCAACTATCTGTCCGACTGGGGAGTGACGGAGTTTGCGTTTCCCCACGCCATATACGCCGACCCCAGCGACAACATATGGATCGTCGACCGAAACAACCAGCAGATTTACAAGTACACGTCTGATGGCACGCTACTCATGACCATCGGTGAGAAGGGGTACCGCTCCAACACCGGCGCGGACAATACTGACTTCGGGTCCAACGGCTACAAAGAGGTAACACAAGGCGCAGAGCCCTTCAACATGCCAGCGGGCATCGCGGTGGCCCCGTCAGGAGAGATCTTCATTTCCGACGGCTACGCGAACTGCCGAGTGCATAAGTTCTCCTCCGAGGGCGAGCTGCTCAAGTCATGGGGAGACCCTGGTGACGGCCCCGGTCAGTTCATGCTGCCCCACGGCGCGTGGATCGACAGCAAGGGTCGCTTGCTGATTGCAGACCGAGAGAACGACCGTGTCCAGGTATTCTCGCAAGATGGCGAGTTCCTTATGCAATGGCCAACCAAGCTCATTGGCCCGGCGGTTGTCTGGGAGGACGGCGACGGAATTTGCTACGTAGCCGAGCATAATGGCGGGCTCTTCAGCGTGCTGACGGTTGAAGGCGAGCTCTTGGCACAGTGGGGCAGTGACAATTTCCGAAGCTGCCACGGCGCGGCAGGTGACTCCGATGGCAACATCTACTTTGTGCAGCCAACGTCCGGCGAGGGCAGCACAGGCCGACGCATAGTCAAATACGTTCGCCAGTAGTTTCGAATGGGCGGCGGAACACGCTTGTTACATAAAGTGGTTTCTATGGTGCAACTGGTCAGGCTTATCGAGTGATTGGCAATTCAGGGTCTTAGCAATTTACTGACACCTGAATCCCTTTCTAAGTATGTATATCAATATTCGAGGAGACTGTAATGGCAACTCTATCCGATATCGTTGAGTCAGCTAAACCCACTCAGGTGGCGTCAGGATTCGTGTTCACAGAGGGTCCTTTGTGGCACTCGGACGGCACGCTGACCTTTGTGGATATCCGCCGCGGCCAGATCCTACGGCTGGGCACCGACGGCAAGACGCAGATCATAAGGGAGAACAGCGGCGACTCCAACGGCATGACCTTCGACAAACAAGGACGCGTCATTATTTGCGAGATGGTCAATCGCCGGATCACGCGCATGGACCCCAACAACGTTTTCACCGTCGTCGCCGACAAGGTGAACGGCAAGCGCCTGAACCGCCCCAATGACGTTATCGGAAAGTCCGACGGCAGCCTGTATTTCACCAACCCCGGTCGTGAACGCCTGGAGCCAGCAGACGTTGAGCTGGAACATAATAACGTTCTTCGTGTGAAGCCCGACGGCACAGTAGACGTAATCATAGAAAAGTTCGACTACCCGAACGGACTGGCATTCTCGCCCAATGAGAAAATTCTCTATGTCGCAAACACCCGACCGGAAAAGTACATAATGGCGTACGACGTAAACGAGGACGGCACCGTGAGCAACGGCAGGCACTTCACCGATATGTCTTCTGAAGAGGCTGGCGTGCCAGACGGCATGAAGGTTGACGCAGAAGGACGAGTCTACTGCACCGGCCCTGGCGGCTGCTGGGTCTTCGAGACTTCCGGCGAGCTTATCGGCATCATTAAGCTACCTGAATACCCGGCCAACTGCGGCTGGGGCGGCCCCGACAACAAGACCATGTACTTCACCGCTAACACCTCAGTGTTCAGCATGCAAATGAAGACGGCAGGCACTAAGATTCCCCGGGCGTAAACACTTTCCCAACGAGTACTTATATAGCCACCGAAGCAAACTGGCTTCGGTGGCTTGTCTTTCTCCCTCCGAAGGCCAAGTAATGCTCACCGAAATGCAGGCCCAACTACAGTCTTACATCGAGGCCAACCTCACCGATCTGGTCGACACCTCTGTAAGCGATCTGGCCTCGATGAGCGCTGGCTGGGAGTGCGACATCTACTCTTTCGTACTGGAGCACGGCAAATCAGATTCCCGCAATAATCTTGATCTAATCCTGCGTATCTACCCCGGTGACGATGCTTACGAGAAATCGGCCCGCGAGTTCGGGGGCATGCGTCTGCTTCACGAGGTCGAGTATCCCGTCCCCCTGGTAAAGACTCTGGAACAGGACGATTCGCCATTCGAAAAACCCTTCGTCATCATGGAGTGCATCGAGGGCCAGACCATGAGGTCTCTCATGGCCGAAAGCGAGTAGGCTACCAGAGAAGACTACATGGCCAAGCTATCCAGCCTGGTGTCACGATTGCACTCCTTGGAGCGGCATTCGCACGCTGACTCTGCTTTGGACTACAACGACCCATATTCTCTTATCGACCAGACACTGAAGATGTACCGGGACTATTTGGAGCGCTTTCCTATATCCGGCTTTCAAGAAGTCCTTGAGTGGCTGGATTCCCGCCGCGACCTCGTTCCATACAAAAAGCCTGCTGTCGTCCACATAAACCTTCACTCCGACAACATACTCATCCAGCCAGACTGAAAAACCGTGGTTATCGACTGGACGCAGGTCGGGGTCTCGGATCCACGGCTGGATCTGGCCGGGGTGAGAAGACTAGCCAGCGTATTCGTGTCCATCGAATACGAGCCTACCGTCATGGACATGCGGCCCGATCCCGTGGAATCCATGAAGGGCAGCACCTGCGCTCACAAGAGTGCATGAGCCTCTAGTGGCGCGGACAGGCCTACCGATGCCGGGGATTGCAGAGAAACTAAAGGCAATGCATTAAACTCGTCACTGTTGCATATTTTCTCCACACCGAGTCTTCCCGATTGAGTACAATCAGCTAGCCCATCTTTCAGGCATTCGGCTAATCCAGGCCTGCCACGAGGATTAATGAGCCTTAACCCAGCCCTGTTATTGCGAACGGCCTTGCGTGCACCGGCCATGCGCATTCGCGACTTTCGATTCCTATTTGCCTCCGCCATGTTCGACGCCGTCGGATTTACAGGTGAGATGGTGCTTCTTGGCTGGCTAATGCTGGACATGACCGACTCAGCATTCATGGTGGGCGTGGCATTGAGCCTGAAGTCAGCTCCATTCTTCTTTCTAGGCATCCTGGCTGGGGCCATTGCCGACAGGTTTAGCAGGCGCGACCTCATGCGCATGTTAAATCTTGGAATGGTCGTGATCACCTCATCGGTTGCAGCTTTACTCCTCGCTGACAAGCTAGAGGTATGGCACCTGCTGCTGTCTACAATGCTCACAGGGAGCCTGGCTGCGCTTTACCAGGCATCACGCCAGAGCTTCGCCTTCGACGTGGTAGGTGAAGGAAACTTGCTGAGCGGTCTGGCTTTTGTCAGCCTGGGAATGCGATTTGGAGGGTTCGTTGGCTCGTTGGCTGTTGGTTTCCTTATCGCCGACGTGAGTGCTGGTGCCGCGTACATGCTGTTGGGGGTCGGTTACCTGGCGTCAGCAGTGTTGTTGACGTTCATTCGCTCCCGAGGGCAGGCCGCGCCTTCAGCTCGTCAGCCAGTGCTCAGAGGCTTGAAAGAGTTTGGCGTAGAGCTTCGCCACAACAGGTCTCTGTTAGTGCTGATTCTGGTGACTTCCGGTACCGAGGTGCTGGGATTCGCCACTGCAACTGCCCTTCCAAGCCTCGCCAGGGATGTCCTTCACGTCGACGCAGATGGGCTGGGGATTCTAAATGCCATTAGATCGACAGGCGCAATTATCGCCATTATGCTGATAACTCCCCTCGGAGAGATCAACCGCAAAGGCCTGATGCTACTCCTGTCCATGATCGTTTTTGGTACTGCAATAATATTGCTGGGGATTTCTCCCACCTTCGCAATCGCAATGTTCGCCATTGCGATCACCGGCGGGATGATGTCCCTAAGTGACTTGTTCTCGCAGAGCCTGATGCAGGGCGTGGTAAGAAACGAGCAGAGGGGCCGGGCCATGGGGGCGTGGGTGGTCAGCGTGGGCACAGCTCCGGTAGGCAATTTGCAAGTGGGATTCCTAGCGGCAACGTTCAGTGTAACGGTGGCGCTGGTCTTTAATGGTGCTGCGCTCGCTTTAATAGGCGTCGCCATCTTGCTGTTTCATCCCAAGATTCGGCGAATGTAGGAAGCGCTTGCCTGTACCTGCCACAACCCCAAAAAAACGTCGGCAGAACGGGCAATTTATCACAGATAACTGGTTAGGCTAGGACTGCTTCGCAGGCAAAGGCTCCGGACTGTCATCTTCTGATGTGGTTGCCGATGCATAACCGCCTCCCCGAATGAAAGAAAGCACCATGCTTATGACCATTACGCCAGCCATGATCCTGTAGACGACCCTCAGGCCGGACACGAAGGAGTCGATGACGCCTTCGCTTCCTACATCCGTCACCGCTGCCAGGCTTGGCTGGAATCCCATCGAGGCCATCACCGCTGTAACGATAGCTGTTCCTATGGCGATACCTGTAATGTTGCCAGCGTTTCGCACCAGGTTCACGAAGCTGGACATCACGCCGTATTTGCTCTCCTCGACAGCGCCCAGTATAGAAGCGTTGTTCGGGGGATAAAACGTTCCGTTGCCGCTCATCTGCATAATCAGCGCTACGACAATAAACGGTAGAGGTGTCGTCTCCGTTACAGCGGACAGGATCAGCAAGCCCGTCGTCGACATTATCAGCCCGCCAACAGTAAACCGCCTTAGGCCGTACTTATCCGACAGGCGACCGCTAATAGGTCCGGCCACGATCATGGCTATGGCACTGGGGACTATTATCAGCCCTACCTGCTGCGGCGAATAACCCTGGACTGCCTGCAGATAAAAGGGTATGAGAAACCTAACTGAGGAGTTGGCAGCGAAGGACAAAAATT
>CAJWRP010000192.1 GCA_913046025.1 uncultured Chloroflexota bacterium | reverse complement strand
ATCTCCGCCGCGTCCAGCATCGGCATCACCCGGTACCCGTCCATCAGAGCTTCCAGCGCCCGGGTTGGATCGATCTCGGTCACGATCACGTGGGCGCCCATACCGTCCGCCCGGCTGGCCAGACCCCGTCCGCACCAGCCGTAGCCCGCCACCACGAAGTTCTTCCCGGCGAGCAGGACGTTCGTCGCTCGCAGGATGCCGTCAATCGTCGATTGGCCGGTTCCGTAACGGTTATCGAAGAAGTGCTTGGTATCTGCGTCGTTCACGGCGATTATCGGGTACTTCAGCAAATTGTCCTCGGCCAGACTCTTGAGCCGAATGACGCCGGTGGTTGTCTCCTCAGTGCCGCCGATTACGTTCTCTGCGGCGTCTGCCCTCGTGGAGTGAAGCAGTGCAACGACATCCGCACCGTCGTCCATTGTCATGTGTGGCTTGGTGTCGATGATTGCATTCATGTGCCTATAGTATGTGTCGTTGTCCTCGCCCTTGATTGCATAGGTGGGGATGCTGTACTCCACAACAAGAGCCGCTGCCACATCGTCCTGAGTGCTCAGGGGATTGCTGGCGCAGATTACCACATCGGCCCCGCCGTCCCTGAGGGCGATCATGAGATTCGCGGTCTCACTGGTGACGTGCAGGCATGCCGCGACCTTGAGGCCTGCTAATGGCTTCTCCCTGGAGAAGCGTTCCCTAATCATTTCGAGGACTGGCATCTCTCTTGCGGCCCATTCGATTCGCTTTATGCCGTCTCGGGCTAGCGATGGGTCTTTTATGTCCCCTATGTCCGTTCCAGTAGTCAAATTTTCCTCCCTGATATTTGGCGCATATTAGCGCCGACCATCCCAATTGCATTTTGTATATACATCAAGATTATCCTTGTGGCAGGGATTCACTGTCCGCCAAAGGATTAAAATTAGATAGTTCTGCGAACGCTCGGAATCGCTGTTCGATCTCATCGTTTGTGAGATGCCCGATTCGGTCCGCGCTGAAGTCCTCCACGCAGAAGGAGCCCATCACCGAGCCTAGCACTGTAGCCCTGCGGAAGCCGTCGGGAGACAGGTCATCGGTGGCGGATAGATAACCCATGAAGCCGCCTGCAAAGGAGTCTCCTGCACCTGTAGGGTCTACAACTGTCTCCAGCGGGAAGGCTGGCGCAGCAAAGATAGAATCGCCGTTAAACAGCAGCACGCCGTGCTCGCCCCGCTTAATGACGATAGCTTTGGGCCCCAGTGCCATGATGTGCTTGGCCGCCTTGACGAGGTTGGCCTGCTCTGAGAATTCCCTGGCTTCTCCCTCGTCCATGAAAAGCACATCGACCTTGCTGATGATCTCGCTGAGGGCGCTGTTTTTGCCGCCAATCCAGAAGTTCATCGAGTCCAGTGCCACCAGACTGGGCCTTGTCTCCATCTGGTTCAGCACATCCAACTGAAGTTCCGGATCTATATTGGCTAAGAAAAGATATTTCTGTCGTCTCTGGTCGTCAGTTAGCTTTGGCGAGAAATCAGCGAATACGTTGAGTTGGGTGTCCAGGGTATCGCGGGTGTTGACGTCTTCCGTGCCGTATACACCAGACCATCGAAAGGTCTTCCCTAATATGTGCTCCAGTCCGGAGACGTCGACCTTATGGTCCTCCAGCAACTGCACGTGTTTCTTGTCAAAGTCATCACCGACAACGGCCACTAATTTCACACCGGTAAAGTAGCTACTCGATATGGAAAAGTATGTGGCTGAGCCTCCCAGGGACTCCTCGCGGCTGCCTGATGGTGTTGCGACGGTGTCGTATGCTACCGAACCGACTACCAGTATGGACATCTATGCTTTACCTTCCTTGTTTTGCAGGTTTTCACGGGCCTTGTTCAACGCGGGTACTGGTTCGCACAGGCCCAATCCCACGCTGAACTGAGTGTCTACGTAAGCACACAGTCCTTTGTGAGGCAGATTAGCTAAATAATTCCGGAGTCCGCTCGATCGATGCGAGAGGACTTTGGATAGGCCTACTTGTTGGCTTCTCGCTCGGCCTTACGTCGTTCCTTCATCTTCTTGAGGGTCTTGCGGTGCTTATTCCAGGCTGCTCGCTTGGACTTATTCATGGCTTGACTTTCCTTTCGCTGATAAGATCCCGGCTGGCTCTATTTATCTGTTCCGCGACTGGTTGGGTGGCCACCATTGATCCAGGCATCGGTGCCTTCTTCGATGTTGTAGAGATTTTCGCCATCAAAGCCCATAGCAGCGGCCATTTCGGCGGCCACTCCGCTACGCACGCCCGCAGCGCAAATGAACAGTAGTTTCTTGTCTTTGGGCAGCTCGTCGATACCACCGAGTAGGTTGTCCAGTGTAATGAACAGAGCGTCCTTTACGTGGCCTTCCTTGTACTCGTCTTCGCGCCGGACATCGACTACTACCGTATCTTCTTGGCTGTACATTTCGGCGGCTTCATCTATGCTTATCCGGTAGTATGGTTCTCCCGCATCTTTCCTAGGCATGATCTCTCTCCTTGCTAAGGTTGCTGTAAAGGCTAAAGATACCTGCTTACCAAAGGACCTAATTTCCTTTTGGTTTCTTCCTGTATCTGTTCTCGACTGGTAATGATAGCGTTTTTAAGCGACGACTCACAGACGCACTTTCTGACTTTCGGCACTCTATTTATAATATCGGCTATGATGCGCCGGGATGTGCCGACGTTCTGCATAAGATTGGCAATTACTATCTCGACGGATACCTCTTCTTCCGTCTGGTGCCAAACATCGTAATCAGTTACCAAGGCCACCGTGGCGTAGCAGATCTCCGCCTCACGAGCGAGCTTTGCCTCAGGCAACGCCGTCATGCCTATAACGCTGGCGCCCCACGATCTGTAGAGCTCCGATTCAGCCCTGGTAGAGAACTGGGGTCCCTCCATTACGAGGTACGTTCCGCCACTGTGCACCTTTACATTTTGGTCCGCCGCTGACAGGGCCAAGATATCGCTAAGCGCCGGGCAGAATGGGTCGGCAAACCCGACGTGGGCCACGATGCCGTCCCCAAAGAACGTATTGCTTCTGCTTCTCGTTCTGTCAATGAGCTGGTCCGGAATCAGCAGGTCCAGTGGCCTGATCTCTACTTTCAAGCTACCCACCGCGCTGATCGAAATGATCTGCTCCACGCCGAGTGACTTCAGAGCGTATATGTTGGCGTGGTACGGCAACTCAGTTGGCGAAAACCTGTGCCCCTTGCCGTGTCGGGGCAGAAAGGCTACTCCAATGCCGTCTAAAGTGCCTGTCACGATACTGTCACTGGGCGCACCGTAGGGAGTGTCAGGCATTAGCTCCTCGCGGCCTTCCAACCCATCGATGTCGTAAAGCCCGGAGCCGCTGATAAAAGCGATTTTGGGGTCAGCCAAAGCTGAACTCTTCGTTGAAGCAAAACAACAGCATGCCATTTACCGGCTTGCTGGCGGCAGAGAAAACCAAGGGCAGCTTATGTGACGTTGTTGCACTACTCATATGATCATTAATGGGGTGCTGAAAAGCTCGGACTGCCAAACCATCGGAACAGTTAGATGTAGCATGTCACAGAGGCAAAAAAATACTTCTCTCGATGAGAGAAGTCCAAGGCAAACTTCACTCTCATCTCTGCGAGTTCAAAAAACTCGCCGGACTTAGCACCATTTCCAGAGTCGCTCCGACTCCGGGGGGTTGCCGGGCTTCACGGGGCCGATCCCTCCGCCACTCTTGATAAGAGAACCGATATTCAATTATTAAATTTCAACCTTAAAATTCTACTATCTTACCAAACTGCTGTCAACCATTACGACGCGCTAGCGAACCCGGCCGTAGACTGGTAGGGGACTTCCAAGAAGGGGTCGCAGATACTCCAAAAAGCTTTCTGTCACGAAGTCGTTGACTGGATCTAGGTATTCTGGCGGCATCGTCTTCACCTTGCCGCCTACTTCAGCCAGCGGCGCTGTTCCAGTAGTACAGGCGTATTCCGGACCAGAGGCACGCTCAAGAGTAATGATAAGGCCGCTCTCGCCTGCGATGGCCCGTCTAATGGCCTCTCGCCCTGCTTCCTCGGCCTCAGAGGCGTCTGATTCCGAGACGCAAGCCATCATGGAGCGCTGAATGGTTCCTGGTTTCTCATAGCGGGCCCTGATCTTAAGGCGTTTGCTCACTTGCCCTGCCAGGTAGCGTCCTGGGCCGTCGAAGTAGGCGTGGCCGAAATCGTCCACGTACCAGGGTTCCGAACCGCCACCGATAATACCGTCCGGCCCACGGGTGTTTTCCGCCATGACGGCCACGGCGAATCCGTACTTTGTGTACGCCTGCTCGATTCGGTCCAGGAAACGAGTCTCGTCCATGGGAACTTCAGGCAGGCTAATGATATGAGGAGCATCCCGTTCCTCCCGTTTCGCGGCAGCTGCTGATGCTGCCAGCCAGCCCGCGTCCCTACCCATCACCTCGATAATGGTGACTGGTGCGGCCAGTCCCATCGCCTCTGCATCCCGGCCTGCGCCCATGGTGGCCAGCGCTATGAAGCGCGCTGCACTACCATAACCAGGCGAGTGGTCCATCAGAACTAGATCGTTGTCGATGGTCTTGGGAACGTTGATGACGGTAAGAGGGTATCCAAATTCTTTCGCGGCCTCGCCAACCATATGACCTGTCTCTGCGGAGTCGTTGCCGCCAATGATGAACCAGTAGCCAATGCCATTGCGCTTCAGCACGTCGATTATGACCGGCACATCTTCAGTCCGCATTTTGCGTCTTGTCGATCCTAGTGCTGCCGCAGGCGTGTGGGCTATTCGCTCCCACTCGGCGGAATCCACGGCTCGCAAGTCTGCCAACTTCTCGTCCAGAATGCCTTCCATGCCATACATTGCGCCATAAATGCGATCAAAGGACTTGGATGCAAAAGCCTCCTGCACTACGCCGTACAGGCTGCGATTAATGACTGGAGTACAGCCGCCAGACTGCATTACAAGAATGTTGTTGCCAGAACTGGTTGTCATTGGTGAACGATTACCTCATCATCTCCTGAGTCCTATTGAACATAAACATCAGGTGACGCCTAAAATCCGATTGGCTTATGGCCAGATCAGCTCGCCGCCATCATAGACCGCTTCAAGGAATCGGTCTGTATAGGCAGTCTTGTAATCGAAGGGCTTGGCCAGGGCTTCATACTGGATGAGGTGCTTATACAACGCCTCCCACTGTTGGTCGGTCATCCAGCCAGCGCCATGGGTTTCCGTGACTGGTCCGACAGCGTCGGCGATCTCCGACTTGAGCATGAATCGCTGATGATCTCGTTTTTCGTCCTGGGCGAACTTCAAGATAATGTCCAGCGTTTCCTCTTCGTTTTTCTCTTCCAAAGCGAATTCCAGGCCTTTCAGGGTCGCCTTGAGAAACTTCTCGACCAGTTCAGGGTCTTGCTCCGCCCGTTCGCTGTTTGCAATGTACGTCAGTCCTAAACTGGGTGCACCGAAGTTTGAAGGATCCCAGAGGTTAATATCGAACCCCAGGCTTTTAATGGTGTCTGGCTCGTTGGACTTGAACACGGCCAGGATG
>CAJWRP010000191.1 GCA_913046025.1 uncultured Chloroflexota bacterium | reverse complement strand
GGACGGGGGTCTCGCTTACGATCGCGGACCGTTCCCGGCAGATCTACGAGCGGACCCCACTAAAAATGCTACAAATGGAGAACTGTTCGGATTCATATCCGGTGGCGGACGTCAAGGGCTTGCTGTTCGCCTGCGTGGTAGGGACTCTACCTCCCCCATGCCTGAGTTTGGCAAGATGCTAAGTGAAGAAGAGCGTTGGGCGCTAGTTCAGTTCTTGCGTTCCCGAATAGGGCAGTAGTACCGGGCGTTTTTCGGAATAAGAAACATGCTGAAGAGGCCGCCGATGTCGACGGCCTCTTTGTATTTGGAACATGTAGAGCGGATGTCTAAGGGGAGAAATCCGTGGCAGCGGGAGTATTTTTGGTAGACGCGTTGGTCTTAACGAAATACCCCTTGCCATCCTGCAGCTCGAATATTTCCGTAAGGAGCGGTGGCAGAGGATCACTTTAACTCCTATGACAGCGGATGGCTTTCCAAGGGGTGTCCAGGTGAGCGGATGTATCGATTATTGTGTTGGAAACACCACTGTCCAGGCCGACAAACGGTATGTCTGATATCTCTTTCAGGCGCTGGGCGGCACGTTCAGTCAGACCCCAATAGAAGAGATCAGGTTTTTGGTCTATTGGCATTAGACTGATAGCCTCGGTAGTGGCTCTGGTAATAGCTATATGGTCCGGGTTTCCAGTTACGCTGTGAGGTTCGAAGGCCATGGTAGGTTTGATATCCAAGATTGCCTGTAGGACAAGGTCGCGAAGTTCATCTTCATTGACCTGATCAAGTTTGGTATCAGGGTAATCCAGAACGCGAGACTCGTTCAGCCCGAGTACTTCTGAGGCGCATTGCATCTCCGCTTCCGCACATCGCCAAGGTGTTCTCTGTGTTCCTCATGCCCCAAGAGCTGCCTTCACCTCGACTAGTAGAGATGGTTATTATGCAAATGTCTGATGCAGCGTATTTGGTCAACATCCCCCTTCCCAAACGACTCGTCATCCGGATGGGCGAAAACGCACAGCATTGTTTGTTGTTTGTTGGGCATGCTTTATGCCTCACCTTCGAGGTCTGTAAGTCTGGCCAGGCCCCACGTATAGTAGCTTTTCGTCCTCTATGATCATCATGTCACCCTGAGGATTTACCAGCATCTTGCTGTTCTACCGAAGCAGTGCCAACACATCAAACCTCGTCTACCGATTTCAATCGGCTCTCAAGCACCCTTCGCCTTCTATGGTAGCTCTCCGCTGCCACTTCGCCGCTTTCATAACCCTGCTCTAGCTGAAAGATCATTCTTTGCAATGTAAAGCGATCTCCTTGTGCCGTAGTTGGTGCGGGAGTGGCCTCCACAGGCATGTGCTGTTTATTGCGGTGCCTGTGTATGGCGAACCCAGAGAGGACCACCATCAGCATCGCTAGCAAGACCGATGCCAGAATCTCGGCGCGGACTGTTTTGGCAGCGTAGAGCATTCGCTCGGGAAATGAGGCCTGCGGCAGGTTGGACAGGGTTATGCCCACTCGTGTACCGCGGTCTAGTCCTGTCTGTTCGAGCAGCTGATATGGGCTGCTCCCAATTGATACCATCTCCAGAGTACCCAGGTCTTCCCCCGATATTGTTAGGACGTCATCTGGCGAGAGGATGCGCAGCCCCTCTGCTCCGAAAGGCAACGACTTGGTGAATATGTGCTCGGTTCCCTCATAGGGAAACTCGTATGTGTACATTATGTCGTGGTTGCCTGGAGGGACGGCCGCTAGCACCGCGAAGCCGCGATCCACCTGCACTACGTCAGCCCCTAGCAGCCGCGTGTCGACCTGCAGCGAAATAGTGTCAGGAGGAAGGCCGAAGCGTAGTAAGTCCATGGGAAGTTCGTCTCCTGCCACGTATGTGTAATCTGAATCGTTGGCAAGTTGAACCATCTCAAGCACAGAGATAGTTCCCGTCTCTTGGTCAGTGTCGGCAAAGAGGACCGAAGCTGAATTGGCGTGGATGATCTGCTGATCGTTGGAGGTCTCGAAAATTTGCAGCAGAATATATGAAGATGGCCCATCGAGCAGGTCGATGTCAGTGCCGTACAGAGCATCCTGGTAGCGCACAGAAACGCCGTACACCATAAAAGGATCAGGAATTATGCCTTTGAAACGGAAGCGGCCTTCGGCGTCAGTAGAAGTTTCCAGATGATCGTGCAAAGAGGCGTTATCCTGGTGAAAGGTGACCACTAGGTCTACAGGCGTGGGACTGTCCGGAGAGCCATTAACAACAATGCCTTCCACAATTAGGCCTTTTTCTTGTGCCTGGGTTGTCTTTTGAAAAAAGGCTAACGAGCCAAGTAAGGTAAGAAAGATTAGTCCGGCAATGGCCAGATGCTTAAGCACTGGAGGCAGGCTCCTGGGAAGCCTGTGGGTCGTCTGGCTTGGCATCCGGTCCAGAGATTTGCTTCCTAACATCTCGGATCTCTACTTCTATTGCCGCAAGTAGTTCAGCCTCTTGCTCTTCCTCCAACTCCATGGAGCGCATAACCAGCGCCGCCTCACGCATGTACTCCTGGCGGAGCCACGTGTAGTCGTCCTGTTCTAGGTTGCCGACGGAGTACTCGAGCTCTGCGCTTTTGATGCCCGATATGGCAGAGTCCCAACGTCGCTCCAGATCAGCCATAGGCGAGCTCTCGTCGTCCAGCCACTCATTGGCGGCGTTGCCCTTGATGAACGGGTAAAGTACAGCAACGGCTGGTATCAGGGCGATTAGCAGTGCAACGATGATGAACAAAGGCTCGACCTAGGCCCTAGTGACCAGAACGCCACTGGGGAGACGTGCAGCGGCTATAGCTGGTTGTCGCACAGGCCACAGTCCGAAAGCTATGCCCAGGGTGATTATGGGCCCTGACGCCCACATCCACCATACCAGCGGATTTACCAATACCCGGAAGACAGCCTGTCCCCCGTCCTGGAACTCGGACGGTACGATGTAAAAATCCTCGACCAAGGTGCTCCTGATGGCCCCTTTGGTGGCTGCTATTCGGAAGTCGGGGTAGAAGGCACGATAGGCTTCCATGTCGCCGACGTATTCGCCATCCTTGAACACAGTGAACGATGCTAATGACTCTTCGCGGTCAGAAAATACCCTGTTTTCCACTCCCATGTACTCAAAAGTATAGCTTCCGACACTGGCTACTTCGCCGGGCTCCATTACCAGGTCTCGTTGAGTGCTGTAGAAGGACGAAGCGATCGCTCCCACTGCTAGCATTAGGATGCCCATGTGCACGATGTACCCACCGTATCTGGGCCTGTTTGCGGAGAGCAGGTTACCGAATGCCGCAAGGTATGGCTCGCCCTTGCGATGCCGTGAGCGCGTTCCCCGGACCCACTCGTTGATGATGCCTGCCAGCACCAGTGCTAGTGTAGCGAACGCCACGACAGCAGGCGGCTGACGAATGCCAACGATGACCAGGACCAAGCCAGTTAGAAGGCCCACGCTAAGCGGCACTCGAAGTGTGCGCAGAAGGTTGCGTACGGTCGCTCTGCGCCAGGGTAGCAGCGGGCCAATGCCCATGAGGAAAACAATGGCTAGCAGTAGCGGACCGTTTACCAGATCAAAGAATGGCCGCCCGACAGTTATCACGGTGCCCTGAGCAGCCTCGCTGAAGATCGGGAAGATCGTTCCCCACAGAGTCACAAAGGCGACTAGGAGGAAAAGTATGTTCTGTCCCAGGAATGCGCTCTCGCGGGACCATGGCGATTCAAGGCTTGATCGGCTCTTGAGAGATTCCAGCCGCCAGAAAAACAAAGCTATCGCGGCTACCATAGTGACCGCCATGAACATCAAGAAAAGCCATCCCATTGCCGACTGAGCGAACGAATGCACTGATGGCACTGGTCCTCCCCGGTTGATGAACATACCCATTTGTGCAAGGGTAAATGCAACGATGATCAAAATCATGTTCCACATTCGAAACATTCCTCGACGCTTCTGCACCATGATCGAATGCACAAATGCCGTCATAGCTAACCAGGGCATCAGTGCTGAGTTCTCTACAGGGTCCCAGGCCCAGTATCCGCCCCAACCAAGTATGGTATACGCCCACCAGCTGCCTAACAGCAGACCGATAGTTAGTATCAGCCATGAGATCATGCCCCAGAGCCTGCCCAGGTCGACCCACTCGTCACGGCCTCCACGTCGGGCAGCCAATGCTCCGATGGCTATGCTGAAGGGAATTGCCACCAGCACCAGCCCTGACATCTGCAGAGGAGGGTGTATGAACATGCCGAAGTGAATCAAGAGAGGGTTGATGCCCTGTCCGTCTGGGGGAATGAAGTCCAGCACGGTGAGGGGGTTGGCCATGAACACCATGATGCCCAGAAAGAACGCTATGATCAGGGCCATGATCGCTGTGGCGAATGGCGCCGTGTAGGGGAGTCGCTTCCTGATGGTGAGAACTGCTATGACCGATGCAATGGCTAGGACGACGGCCAGGAACAGAAGTGAGCCCGCGTTTCCCGCGTAGAAGGCCACCCATGTATATATCTGTGGCATGGCCAAATTGCTGTTTTCGAAGACGTATTTTACAGAGAAATCCCGGACAACGAAGGAGTAAACCAGAGCGGTGGTGGCAATCAGAAGTAGTATAGGGATGGTGTAGAAGCTGTACCGACCACTGGCGGTTAGCTCGGGCACCTTCTGCCAGGAACCTACGAAAGATGCGATTGGCACGTACAGGGCGACCACAAAGGCGATCACCAGAGCCACCTGTCCGGCCTCAACCATTGGATTCCTCCGCTTTGTTATCTGTGTCCTTGACTGGTGTAACCACTCTTGCCAAAGGAGGCTCCAGGGATGCTTCAATTCGATCGTAGTAACGTTGCAAGTCATCCGGATCGCCGGCCCCATTGCTGTTAACAGCCGGCTCTGTCTGCTGTCCGTTGCCCCGCATGCCTTTAATCGCCAATAGGAAGGCCACCAGGGCGACTACTACTATTGCGGGCGGCACGATCCAGGCCATTACGCTGAAGCCGTCAGTTGGGGGTTCCATGAGAACGCTGGGGCCGTACCGGTCCACAAAGAAATTGCGTATCTGGTCGTCGGTCCAGCCCTCGCCCAGCTTCTCGCGGACAATCTCCCTCATCTGCAGGGCAATGGTTGCCTGGGACTGGTCTATGGACTCTCCTGGGCAAATTGGACACATGATGTTTTTGTTCAGGCTTTGCGCCCTCGCGTCCAAAGCGGTGTAATTCTCCGAAGTCACTGCGCACGCCGTCAAAAGCAAGGCGAAGATGGCGACAGCCAGAATCGTCCTTGCCGAGACTTGAGACCTTAGGCTGTATAGCAATTTATTCAACTGGAAAATCACTGTTGGTATTCGTACTGCCAGCCTTTTATGCAAATCAGCCTTAGTAACGGATGCTGCGTATAAAGGCATATATATTGGGCTTGTTGCTCCGCTGCGTATCTTTTCAGGATTTAATTCCTTTGTTATTGAATAACCTTATTATAACCTTGGCTCTGAAGCCGGTGCACTCTATTTTCGCCTTTGTTATAATTGCGGCTGTTATTTTGGGGTCTTATGACACGACTGGGAATTCCCT
>CAJWRP010000190.1 GCA_913046025.1 uncultured Chloroflexota bacterium | reverse complement strand
CACGCCCACCTCTGCTGCGCTCTGACGCTCCTCTTCCTCGCGCAACGGTCCGGCTTTTGCAGGAGACATGGAATCGATGCCAGCCTCACCGCTGGTTACCATCAGGTAAATCACCGTCTTGCCTTGGGATGTCCACCTGGCCACAGCGCTGGACGTTCCGTATTCGAGATCATCAGGGTGAGCTACTACCGCCAGCGCCGTATTCCAGTCTTCAGCCACTGGTTGAAATTTCTCGTCCGCCATAAATGATACGTCCTTGTCGTTAATAGTCGGGGTCGTCAAAAGTCGGGTTACGTTAGAGGGCGCACCTTGGTAGCGAACCCTTCCATACGAGCCAGGGTGGCATCAAGATTCTCAGCCTGCAGGTTAAGCAACAGGTGGTTGACGCCCAACTCTTCCAGGCCCTTTATGTCGTCGGCCAACTGCTGAGGCGTGCCTGTGAGAATACGTCTCACTCCGTCCACCATCTCAGCTTCACTTTCGTTATTCCAGCTCACACTATATGCAAAGTCCAGAGAGTTTGGGTCTCTGTCCACTTTCCGGGCATTTTCCCGAACCCGGTCTCGGTACTCGGCATACTGCTTTATAGTGCCCACGGGGAACTGGGGGTTGCTGCCTATGGGATACCAGGCGTCGCCTAGCTGGGCCGCCCGTCGCAAGGCAGGGGGACTCTCGCCGCCAATCCACAGCGGAGGATGAGGCTTCTGCACAGGCTTGGGAGCGAAGGTGATATTGGAAAAGCTGGCATACTTGCCATGGAACTCCGGGTTGTCACTGGTCCAGAGCTCTTTGAATATCTGCAGGTACTCGTTGCTGACCTGCCCGCGCTCCTCATAAGGCGGCGCATCGATGGCCTCGAACTCCTCTTTCATCCAGCCAACGCCGCAGCCGACCACCAGCCGACCCTGCGACAGCACGTCGATAGTAGCCAGAATCTTGGCGGTGAGGACGGGGCTGCGATGAGGCACAACCATCACCGACGTCAGCAGGCGAATGGACGAGGTGATGCCTGCAAGGTAGCTAATTGTAGCTAACTGCTCCATGTACTCCCCGGCGGCGCTGCTGACGAACTTGCCGCTCTCGTTATAGGGATATACGGAGTCGATCGTATTG
Organism: uncultured Chloroflexota bacterium; assembly: GCA_913046025.1. The sequence goes on along the minus strand of CAJWRP010000190.1, from coordinate 4,462 downwards.
GGAACGACTATATGGTCGCTGACGCTTACGATCTCGAATCCCATCTCTTCGCCCTTCTGCGCCATGGTGGAGAGGTTCTCCAGGGTGGCCAGTGGGCCCCTGTTAGGTATGCCAAATCCAATTTCCATTTTTTGACTCCTGTTCTATTGCGTGGGCCTGAAGCCGGGTGTCCCTACTTCAAACTGTATTGCAAGGATGTGATGATTTGCCGCTGAAAGGACCCGCTGTCTCAGGTTAGCCCACACTAGGTTGCAGCTTAAGGTTTGTCAATAGACGAGTGCACCGTCCTGTTGCCGGAAGACCGCCGATTATTTGGCTAAGAGCCCGGGTTGCCTAGCCATCATCGCCTTCAATGAAGGCTTTGAGAGCGTTGAAGTAGCCCTCTCCACCAAGCAGGTAGACGTCATTGTGACCTGCGCCGTCGACCAGGTGCAGGCGCTTGGGATCGCTGGCAGCCTCGAACAGCTCCAGGCCCATTTTGACCGGAACGGTCTCGTCCGCTTTGCCGTGAATAACCAACACCGGACTATTTACATGAGGCATTTTGCTCAGCGACTCATACCTACCCTGCACTACCAGGCCAAAGGGCACTATTCTGGACAGCACCGGATGCGTCAGTCGCGCCATGGCCCTCAATGAGGTAAATGGCGACTCTAGGATGAGACCTCGGAAGTCATGCCGAGTCGCCATCTCCACGGCAACGGCAGCTCCAATCGAGCGTCCGAACAGGACAATATCGCCGTCGTTAATCGCCTCTGGCCTGGACTTGAGATAGGCAATGGCAGCCTCCGCATCGAGGTACATGCCTTTCTCAGACGGGCTGCCCTCGCTAAGGCCGTAACCTCTGTAATCGAAAATGAATATGTTCACGCCGACATCTCGATTGAGCAGCAGTATGTTCTCGACGCGGTCCCCGATATTGCCCGCATTGCCGTGGAACCACAGCAGCGTGCCGGCTCCAGTCCCATGCACGAACCAGCCGTGAAGGTCCACGCCGTCCTTTGTCTGAAAGCGCACTTCTTCATAGGCAAGCCCCAAATCGCCCGGGCTACTCTGAATTACTTTGGATGGAAAGAACACCAGCTGTTTGTCCAGCAAATTGAACTGCCTCGCTACAAATGCCCCCAGTGCCAGTACGACCAGCGCTAAGACAAGTGCCCGCGCAACCCGCAACCAGGCCACCCAGTTCATACCAGCCACGGGGATGTTCTCCATGCAGCAAAGTGCGTCATCGCCTGTTTAAGCCCTCGGGAGAAATTTAGGAAAGCGCCTTGCCCCAGATATCGGGTCTTCCCTTCATACTTTCCTTTGCCCACTCACGCAATCCTCATGTTGAGTTGAATGGAGGATATTAAGTTTGCCGGAGAGACTTTAGACATACTAGCCAATTGGGGGGGGCGGTGCGAAGGGCAGGCAGCACACGGTCCGCACCGGGAATGGACTTTAGTCTCTCTTGGCTTTTACTTCGCCTAATGGGGCAACCGCTTCGCCTTCTTCCTATCCACTGCTATAATCTTGCTTTTCGGATAATTAGCTGTACGGTGCTGCAACTACAGCATCTCAAATCAGGACGAGAACGACAGGGGCAGTTAAATGCGATTGGAAGGAAAGGTTGCGTTGATCACCGGCGCGGCAGCAGGCGTATGGGGCCAGACCATGGGCTTCGGTGGAGCCAGCGCCTGGCTGTTCGCCCAAGAAGGCGCGAAGATAGTGTTGGGGGACATCAAGGACGATCTCGGTGAGCAGACCGCCAACCAGCTACGCGAAAACGGCTTCTATGCGACTTACGTCCACCTAGATGTAACCCTTGAGCAGGACTGGATTAACGCCATGGATGCCACGGTTGGCACTTACGGCAAGCTGAATGTACTGGTAAACAACGCCGGTACCAGCGCCCGCACCACCGTATTGGAGACCACTGAGGATACCTGGGACGCCCAGATGGACGTGCACGCCAAGGGGGTGTTTCTTGGCACCAAGCACGCCATCCCCGAGATGCGAAATGCCGGAGGCGGCTCCATCATCAACATCTCCTCCATGTACGGAATAATAGGTAGCCCTACAGTCACCGCCTACCACGCAGCCAAAGGCGCATCCAGGCTATTCACAAAAGCTGCCGCCATTCAGTATGCAGGAGAGAACATCCGAGTAAACTCGGTCCATCCAGGCTACGCTGACACTCCACTCACCGAGCAGTACTTTGCTGACCCAGAGAGGCGACAGTGGCTTATCGGTAGGACTGCGATAGGACGTCTGGGAACAGCTGAAGATATCGCCAACGGCGTCCTCTACCTGGCTTCCGACGAGTCGAAATGGGTCACAGGCTCCGAGCTGGTCATTGACGGCGGCGCCACCGCCCAATGAATTCTGAATAGCCAGCAGAGGGTTGCTACTTAACGATAGGAATATTTCGGCGTAATTAGTTTGGTTTAACGATGGTGGGGACGCAATAAGTTGCGACAATCAAAGGGATGCTGCGTAGCGACGGGCACGTTTCGGAGCATATGTATTGATATGACAACGGTGAGATGGCTAGGAATAGCAATAAAGGAATTGAGGCATGAGACTAGAAGGCAAGGTAGCGCTTATTAGTGGAGCAGCGGCCGGTGTGCGGGGCCAGCTTATGGGTTTTGGCGGCGCGGCTGCCTGGATGTTCGCCAAGGAGGGTGCAAAGGTCGTGCTCGGCGACATTAAAGACGACATGGGGCAGGAGACGGTGACCCAACTTGCCGATAACGGCTTCGATGCGCTGTACGTTCATCTGGATGTCACCAAGGAACAAGACTGGATTGAAGCGATCAAGGCCACCGTAAATACTTACGGAAAGTTAGACGTTCTCGTGAACAACGCTGGCACCGGCGCTCAACAGACTGTTCTGGAGACTACGGAGGCCATATGGGACGCCCAGATGGACGTTCATGCCAAGGGAGCGTTTCTAGGCACCAAGCATGCCATTCCGGAGATGCGGAAAGTCGGCAGTGGCTCCGTCATCAACATTTCGTCGATTAACGGACTAATCGGAAGCCCAACCTCCGCTGCTTACCACGCGGCGAAGGCCGCCAACCGGCTGTTCACCAAGTCGGCCGCGATCCAGTACGCCAAGGAGAATATCCGCGTGAACTCGGTTCACCCAGGCTACGCTTGGACGCCGCTGACAGAGCAGAACTTCAGCGACCCGGACCGGTACCAGGAGAGGGTCGATCGAGTTCCCATGGGCAAGATGTGCTATGCCGACGACATCGCCCACGGCCTGGTGTACCTAGCCTCCGACGAATCGTCCTACATCACTGGCGCGGAACTGGTCATCGACGGCGGCGTCACCGCCCAATGATTTTTGGATAGCCAGCAGAGGGTTGCTGAACTGCTCCGGGAATATTTCGGCGTAATCAGTTTGATTGGACGACAGTGAGGCGACCAAAAGTTGAGACTATCAGAAGGATGCTGCGTAGCTACGGGAGGGTATTTCAAAGAATATGGCAAAGCACTTCTTGCACTTGCGAGTCGTCAGCATGGCAATAATTTGAGAAATATCCTCCATAACGGTTTGCTCACTTAATTTCACAATTGTCACCTGAATACCTCTGATTGTTGACGTCCTATACACCTGGATTTTCCCATTAAGATGATTACATGCACTCACCTTAAATTCGGAGGTGTCTCGGTGAAGACTTCCATCGTTACCGTTAAACATACCGGCATGAGCTTCGGCGCACTGGTGTTTAGCTTCTTCACACTTCCGATGATCAACGCGATCACCATCCTACAAGTGGGTCTTATTATTCAAGATTTCCTGAGAAGCATTGGCTAATCGCCAACGTTGGCCCGTGAAAGTGTGATTCCTAAATTTAGTTAGGAATCGGGTTCCGCCAATTGGTGACCGATGGTCGAAAATCGACTATTTTAGCCCTCTGCCAAAGCACCCACATCACTAGCCACCATTCACCTGTCCCACCTACATAGCCCAGGCTGTTATCATCTACTCCCAAGACGATGATTATAGATTTACTGATGAGGCTTTAGGAAATTAAATTTACCCTTTTTCAAAACCCTTTTTGATTTTTTTTTAACATTTAAGGCTCTTTTTTTACTCAAAAACAAAGGTAAATACCAATCGAAAAATAAATCGGATTCTTTATGTAAATATTTATTAGAATATTTATTAATTATATGCGGTTTATCAATAATATTTTTTATTACCGATTTTGGTTTTATTTTTTGAATTTTTAAAAGTAAATCTATAAGTTTTTTATAAGTTGTTAGTTTTTTTTTTTGTCTTAACAAAACTTTATGAAAGGATATATCTCCAAAATCTTCAATAACAATTATACCTTTAGGGTAATCATGCGCTAAAAGCTTAGGGGTTAATATTTTATTTTCTCTTAAAAATTTATTAATTGCAGTATAGGCAATTAAATTTTTGTATTTTTCTTTTTTTGCAAAAACAATAATTTTACTGCTTTTG
>CAJWRP010000189.1 GCA_913046025.1 uncultured Chloroflexota bacterium | reverse complement strand
GATCACCTCTACCGTGAGGCCAGAGCTGCCTCAATCGTTTCTCCTTCCGGTCACAGGTTTCGCGTGGAGAAGTCCGAGCCGCAGGCTTACATCGTGAACCGCGTCGCCTACGTGAACTCATTCGCAACGAAAGCTCAAGAAGCCGGTGCGGGATATCTGCTTGAGCATCGCGTTACAGACCTTAGCATTGGCAAAGATGCAGCCAGAGTTACAGCTATTTACAATGGCCGCGAGAAAACTCTGGAGGCCGAAATGCTGGTTATTGCCGGCGGCTTCGGCTCACCTCTGCTGAGAATGGTAGGCCTGTCCTCCGGCAAGCCGGAAGACTACATGATCGGCTGTCAGGCAATAGTTGAGGCTCCTGAGCTAACTGAGACTGAGGTTTTTGTTGGCAAAGATATCGTGTCCAAGTCCTTCGCATGGATCGTCCCATTTTCGCCGGGGAAGGCATTGGTGGGAATGGCCTCGCGAACGCAGGTCGGGGACAATATGGACCGGCTGTTGAAAACTCTGATTAACAACGGTGTGGTTACCGGTATCTTGAGCCAAAACCAGACGTGGGGCATACCGATGCGGCCTTTGCCAAAGACCTACGGCACACGCGTCTTGGTGGTAGGCGACTCAGCAGGGCTGGTTAAGCCTACGACCGGCGGTGGAATCTACTACGCACTGATATCTGGCGAGTTAGCAGCGCTCACCATCAGGGCGGCCTTCGAGGCTGGCAAGTTCTCATCGCGGCAGCTTGCACGCTACGAAAAAGCATGGAAGGGTGTGTTTGGCAAAGAGCTTCGAGTCGGCTACTACGCCCGTCTGCTGTTCGAGACCCTCAACGACCAGCAGGTCGAATCACTTCTGGAAGAGTTTCTGTCTGAAAAAATGCTGAACGAAGTTTTGAACGCGCCAGACTTCTCCTTCGACTGGCACAGCACCATTATCATCAAGGTGCTACGCCACACGAACATGCGAAAGATCATCAGGTCCTTCGGTCCGGCAGTGGCGCCATTCGCAGCTCGACTGCTAAGGGCAAGGGCTTAGGCTGAATTTTTTGAACTGCTTGGCCTAAATCTCAGAAGAAAAGTCTTTTTGGGAAGATCGAGCCAAGCTCTTACATGAGAGTCTGGGCCAAGACGGCCATCCTCAGGATGAGGCCATTCTCCGCCTGTCGATAGAACGCCAGCCTGTCATCCACCACATCCACCTCAAAGTCTCCGCTGCGTTGCATAGGATCCATGATCACGCATTTGGGCTTGAGCATGGACAAGAACTTCTTATCGATATGTAGCTGCAGAGCCCTTCGAGATCTAAGCAGCTGAACATGGGCAACAGTGCGAGGCGCATTTAGATAGATAGCATCAGCATCACGCACCGCTTCTATATCGCGCTCCAACACGATTTCCATGCCCTTTTTTTCACAGTAAGCGATCACTTCTGGATCGGCCTGCCCACTCAAAGGGATCAGGGTAGATTTGATGTTGTTGAACAGGGATAGCCCTTTTAGAAAGGCGCTGACGTTCCTATGCTCAAGCCTGCCTACGATAGCGATGTGGGCTCCATCCACTCCGCCCATCTCTCTCTGAATGGTATATATGTCGGCCAACGCCTGGGTGGGATGGTCCTCCAGGCTGCCGCCATTGATCACCGGCAAAGCGTCAGCCTCTTCCGCTCGCTCTATTACGCCCTCGTGGCTACTGCGCAAGACGACCATATCCACGTGAAGACTTGCCAAAATATTTATCACGTTGTCCACGTAGCTAGGATTTGTGACAGGGAAGAACTGGGAAGCATCCTCGGTGTGGTAGGCTTGGCCACCCAGCAAGCCTATGGCTCTTTCGAAAGACGTTCTGGTCAGTAAACTAGGCTCATAAAATAGGCAATACAGGGCCTTGCCAGACAGATCAGGGGCGCTGCCATTCCACAAGCGTATCTTGTCACACATGGGAAACAAATCTGATTCCAGCCACGAACGTTCAAGTTGAGTAGTGTTGGTCAGATGAGAAAATTTCGACATCTTCACTCCAGAGTTTTGTGGCAGATTCTGTCATTCACTGAGAGAAGTTTACAATAATTCTCCTCGGCATTCCAAGAATATCCTCATTTGTGCTTGCCCGTTACCATACTGGCCCTAACTACACGAAATTTGGCAGTTTCCCTGTCGCATGCAAAAAGAAAGAAACAGTTTACAGCCCAATGAAACGAACTCTAAAATATGCATTATAATTCATAATTGACTTTGCATATCTGTATATATGCTTGCACCGAGCGCCGTTGGTCAGAATTCTTCCACGGTCCCTTTCCCAGCGAAGGAAACACGTATTTCACGGTTGGTGGTTCGTGACTGGAGATTCTTTTTACCAGGGTTATGCCTCTGGCGCCTTCTGGCAAGGCTTCGGAGCCTTCTTCGACCCAATTGTTTATCAGTTTAGTTGGAGCCGCGCCACAACCTTGGCAGCCACTTCATCAACAAGTTCGGTCTTCGTAACGTCATGCTGGTTGGCACGGTCATCCTGTCGCTGGGCTTTATTCTTCTGAGCCGAATCCAGAATCTTTGGCAGTTCTACGCCTTGTTTCTCGTCATTACGTTGAGGCTCTCGTTCGGCACATTCCTGATCGTGACAACAATTGTGGCCAACTGGTTCGTGGAGAAACGCACTAGAGCCTTGTCTATAACCATGGCCTGTTCAGGCCTTGGTGGCATCTTGGTGCCCGTCATAGTATGGCTAATCGCGACTACCGACTGGAGGACCGGCCTGATATACATGGGCATTGGCTTCTTCCTTCTCGACATACCGGTGTCCTTCACAATGAAAAACAGACCCGAAGACTACGGCCTTCTGCCGGATGGCGCATATCTCGACGAATTTTCGGGTGATCACGCAAACAGAACCCGAAAATCTGGCTTTCTAGATGAAGTCAATTTCACCGCCAAGCAGGCCCTGAAGACGAGAGCATTTTGATAACTGTCCTTCTCCATGGTGGCATCTCAGCTAATTATCTCAGCATACATTCACCATATTCCTGCCATCACCAGCTTCGTCGTGAGCAAAGGCACCGCCGCTCTGGTCATCCTTGGAGTCTCCCTGTTCAGCGTCTTCGGTAGGCTTGCCAGCGACTATATGAGGGACCAGATGGACAAGCGAAAGGTAATCGCCATAGCCTTCGTTTTCCTGTTCATAGGGACGTTGGCGTTTGCATTCACCTCTTCGCCCTGGCATCTGGTAATATTCCTGGTGGCCTGTGGCTTCGGCTTTGGCGCATCAATTCCCACGCGATTCGTGCTAATTGCTGACTTATTTGGCCGCAGAGGCTACGGTTCCGTGATGGGAACGATGATGACGACCAGCGCCATATTCGGCGTTGTCGGTACCGTCCAGGTCGGGTGAGTATTCGACATCAGGGGCAACTATCGCGAGCCGTTCATGCTCACGGCGTTAAGCGTGCTTATCGCCATACCGCTGATTCTAACCCTAGGCAAGCCAGCAGAAAAACGAGATTGAGCAGAAGAAACTTTTAGGAGGCTTCGAGTGCTAGAGAGATTCAAGGTACCTGAGGATATTGCGGTCAAGGTTCAGGAAGATACGTTACGTGAGACGGTTACCAACGTGCTTCGTAAGATGGGTCTCAATGAGTCCGACTCCGTGCTAGGCGCCGATGTAATGGTTAAGGCAGACCTTCGCGGTGTGGAGACACACGGTGTGTCTAACATGCTGCGCTCCTACGTGAACGGATACAACGATGGCACAATCAACCCTCATCCCAACTGGAAGATAGTCCGCGAGACGCCTGCTACGGCTAACATCGATTCCGACAGGGGTCTGGGAACTATTATCGCGCCCAAGGCAATGGAAATCGCAATACAGAAGGCCAAGAACGTCGGCGTGGGCATGGTCACAATTCGCAATGGCCGCCATCTGGGCATGGCCTCTTACCACGCCATGATGGCACTGGAGCACGACATGATCGGCGTGTGCATGACGTCGTGCCCGCCCAGCGTGCTTCCTACCTTCGGCGCAGAGCCACGCATGGGAACCAACCCCATCGCGCTGGCCGCCCCTGCAGACAAGGAGCCGCCCTTCGTATTCGACGCTGCCACCAGCACTGTTGCAGGCAACAAGCTTGGACTGGCAAGAAGGCTGGGCCACGATTTGGTCGGCGGTTGGGTCGCTGACTCAGACGGCGTACCTATTATGGAAGATGTTCCTCCGCCACAGCCGGGCTACGAAGGCAAGGCCTCTTCATACTTGTTGCCGGTGGGCAGCACTCGCGAGATGGGCTCCCACAAGGGCTACGGTTTCGCTTGCATCGTAGATATCCTGGGAGGCGTCCTTTCAGGAGGCGGATATGGCGTGAATCCTGGCCGACCTAACTTCGGCCACTACGTCGCGGCGTACAGTGTCGAGGCCTTTATGGACACGGCTGAGTTCAAGCGCACCATGGATGAATGGATACAGATGCTGGAGTCCACCAAGCCAGCGCCGGGCCACGACAGGGTCCTTTATCCCGGTAGGCCGGAGGCTGAGGAGGAGACGAAGCGAAAGATAGACGGCATTCCTCTTCACCCAGAGGTCATTGAGTGGTTCCAAGACATTTGCGGTGAGCTTTCCGTTCCCTACATCCTCACCTAATCACTGAAGCGACTATACCTGTACACAGCGAGGGCAAACAATTTCGTCAGGCCTCGCTGTTTTTATCGCTGCATTCAACACCTTCGAAGACCTGTCCAAAAGGAGTCCAGCCACTAATATTACTATTGGAGGTGTGCCGCTGCACTTTTATTGTTCCAGCCTAGCCAGCCTGTTTATTCTATTGGTATGTGATGCCAAAGGCAGAGGAGTGGACATGTGAACGACACGTTTGGCAATCCTGCCGGTGCCCCTGGGCCATTTGCCCTGATCGACAGGAATGAAGCTCTCGCTCGCATGGACAACGACGAGGGCCTGCTAAAAGAGATCATAACCATCTTCGTCGAGCACAGCGAGTCTTATCCCGACAACCTACGACACGCCATTATGGATGGCGACAGCGACGAGGTTTACCGAACGGCGCACACTCTCAAGGGGGCTGTCGGCAACTTCCCGGCAGCGGCTGCCTTCGAAGCAACACTCAAGCTGGAGATGATGGGTAGAGCCGGCGATATGGCCAACGCAAAGCAGGTCTACCTGGATGTAGAGAGCCTGATTAATCGCCTTAAACCAGCCCTCGAAAACCTTTTCCCCAGATAGGGATTATTTCGAGTAATTCCAGACTATATGCCATCCCCTGACTTAGTAGGGGTATGGCATGACACCCACAGGAACCTCAATCAGGCTCGGGCCGTCAAAGTTGATGGCCTCGCTAACGGCCTCTTGTAGCTTGGCCGGGTCCTCATTCTCCACCTTCATGCCCCGCACACCAAAGGCGTCTGCTAGCTTCATGAAATCAGGATTCTTCAACTCCGAACCATAACCACGGCCGTCGAACATGGTCCTCTGGTCTCGAAGCACGTTGCCAAAGGCGCTGTCGTTGAACACAACCAGCACGACATTAATGCCGTACATGGCCGCCGTGGCCAGCTCCTGTACGTTGAACATGAACCCGCCGTCACCTGAGAGGGCG
>CAJWRP010000188.1 GCA_913046025.1 uncultured Chloroflexota bacterium | reverse complement strand
TCTGACAAATAGGACTCGATGGCGAACCCATCCTTACTGATTCGACGAAATCTGGTCTCTGGGTGATCTGATTGGCTATGGTCCGGACCCTTCAGCCGTCGTAGATATATTGATGGGAAGACCCCATCGGGCAGTGGCAGGCAACCACGATCTAGCGAGCGTGGGCAAGATAAGCCTTGACGACTTTAATCCCTACGCCTCGGAAGCCAACTCCTGGACGTCTGGCCAATTGTCACTTGAACAGGCCAAATTCATCGAAGATCAGGAACTCAGGCTGGAATTCGATGAATTCACACTGGTCCACGGAAGCCCACGGGACCCGGTATGGGAATACGTTGTTTCCCAGAGGACAGCGCTGGCTAGCTTCCGGTACTTCGATACATTCTGGTGCCTGCTAGGCCACTCACACATACCATTTATTTGCCATCCAACGAGCGAAGAAGAAGTGACCTTCGTAGAATTTCCGTTAGACGAGGAACAGGCGTTGAACAGTGACAGGCTTATTATTAATCCTGGCTCCGTTGGTCAGCCCAGGGATGGCGATCCCAGGGCCAGCTTTGCCATATATGACTCCGATCCATCCTCCATCGTTCATCACCGCGTCGAATACGATATTCGGGCCACTCAAGATAAGATGCGAGCGGTAAATTTGCCCGTTGTTCTCGTTGAGCGGTTGTCGGCTGGGCAGTAACCATATCTCCAATATGCGCTGGAACATTCAAAGAGGATAGAAGAGGATAGAAATAGGCGGTGGTTTCAAGAACCGCCGCCTATTAATTTTTAACAGTCTATCGGGAACGGGAATTACTCCTCGTCGTCCTCATCATCCTCTTCTTCGTCTGGCTCATTAGCAGATGCGAATGCAGAGAACCCTGCTGTCGGCGCTTGAGCCATTAGTGTGCCCTTTCCTCGGCCTGGTCGCCGTGGCAAGTCATCAATGGCCTCCTTTGTCTTGGCAATGTCATCTGCAGCCTTTAGATTCACTACAAGACCGGCGACACCGCCATTTCTCAGCGCCTCAAGCTCATCTTTTCCTAGGTCCGTTGGGGAGGACATAATAAACATCATGCCTACCATGCCCCTGATGACCTCAATGTCTATGAGCCGCTGCACCGTTAGTGGGGAAACGCTTTCGGCAGGTGTGAAGAGCGCGCAGTCCACGGACAGCATATGTATCGCCTGACCCTGGTCCTCGTCTAGCTCCGAATTGATTGCGATAATCTTGCCCAGGTCCTCGTCGTTCAGCAACCCGGCAGATGTGTTCTCCGGGTCGAACACGATGAAGTCGCAGCCCTTTTTCTTAAAGTTGGCCGCCTGCTCCCCGCTAACTGAACCTACTCGTACGCCCCACAGCTTGTCTTTGAGGGCTTCGCTGACCTGATCCAAGGCTTTCTCGTTAGCCGGTGCCACAATAACCATTATGGCGTCTATTTTTGCATCTGCCAGCTTTGGATCCTTCTCTAAGTCTTCTGCGCTGGCCTGACCGATCAGTAGCATTGAAGGGTTGGATTTGACGTTTCTTGACGTACCAAACCCTAAAGGCTCAGGAGTTACTTCCCCGGTTTTTTCCAATAATTCGACGAATTTACTCATCGTTACCTCAAGCAAAGATTAACTTGTGGCCAGATCATGTGCGAGAACCAGCCTGTGACGAAAATTATCCCAAATGTGAAGATAAACCTGTTAGGGATAATTCGATTCTAATTGAAGCAAAGTCCCAGTTCAAGCAACGCACTTGCCATTAATGACGCGCAGTATTACCCTGTGGCTGTCCATTTTGCGGTGCAATGTATGCGGTTCGGAGCAGCCACTTGAAAATAAATCCAAGTACGTTCGAAAACTTTAATCGCGTCCTCACCGGCGTGGTTGTACCCCGGCCCATCGCCTTCGTTTCCAGTATCTCGCCAGATGGAATAGCTAATCTGGCGCCTTTCTCCTTTTTCAATGCAGTGTCCTATTCTCCACCTACTATTGTATTTAGTGCAGCAAGGCATGCGGGATGGAAGGAAAAAGATACCTTGGCCAACATCGAGGCCAGCGGAGAATTCGTCGTCAACATCGTATCTGAAGAGATAGCAGAGGCAATGAACAGTACGGCGGCGGAGTATCCTGCTGATGTTGATGAGTTTGAGATCGCAGGCCTAACGGCTTTGCCTTCAGATACCATCAAGTCGCCAAGGGTGGCAGAGTCGCCAGTGAGCATGGAATGTCGACTGAATCAGGTGGTGGAGCTCGGCGAGGGTGACAACTCCCACGGACTGTGATCGCTGAGGTCGTTTTGCTCCACATCCGAGACGACGTTATAAATGGTCATCGAATCGACCAGCAGAAGCTCAAACCTGTCGGTCGGTTGGCCGGCAGTATGTACTGTAGCACTCTGGACACTTATGAGATGCTTCGGCCTAATTACGATCCTGGACAGGGTTAGTTCTGCACCTGAATTTATGTACTTAATTGCAAGACTGGGCTGCCATAACCTAAAAGAAGAGAGAATTCGAACTTGGACGCTAAACAGTTTGAAGGCGAAACACTTCAATATCTGGCATTAGAGCCTGACGGCTATGACTCCACTTTGAGTTACCCAATGATTATCCTTCTTCATGGCTTTGGGGCAAGCATGCGTGACCTCGCGGGCCTGTGTCCCGCTATTCACCCTGAAGGCTACATCTACATATGCCCAAACGCGCCTATATCTGTGGAGATCGGCAACGGCATGTCGGGCTATGCCTGGACGCCTCCCCGCGACATGCGCGAAGAAGAAGACTTGGAACTGGCGGCCGAGAAGCTGTCGATCCTTGTTGAAGAGGTAACGTCTGCGTACAAAATAGAGCCGGGACGGGCCTTGTTAGGCGGTTTCTCCCAGGGTGGCATGATGACCTACCGCTACGGTCTTCCCAGCCCTCACCTGTTCAAGGGGCTGTTTATATTGAGCGGCGTCGCGCCGGAATTGGACCTGCTTCAGGAGATGCTGCCGGAAGAGAGAACGCAGCCTATATTTATTGCACATGGCACATCTGATCACATGGTTGCTGTCAGCGAAGCTCGATCAGCCCATGGCTTTCTTGATGCAGAGGGTTATACGTCATTATATAAGGAATACGGGATGGGCCACGAGATCAACCAGGATGTCTTGGACGACCTGATTCCGTGGATACTGGAAGCGCTCCCCCCTGCTGTATAAGCCAAGACATCGATAGCAAATACGGACAAATGGCCGGTCCCGTCTTTGCGCGAATATATTTTATTTGAACTCAGCGCTGCACTGCCGATATATAGCAAACTTTAATGGAGGTAAGATGCCGAAACTAGCACTTCTTGATGATTACCAGAGCGTGGCAATGAAATGTGCCGACTGGTCCACGTTACCGGAAGGATGCACCGTGGAGGCCTTCTCCAACCATCTCGCTGACGAAGGCGCCGTAGCCGAAAGGCTAAAGGACTTCGAATTTGTAATGGCCATGCGAGAACGCACGCCGTTCCCGAAAAGCCTTCTCGAGCAACTTCCCAACCTCAAGATGCTAGGCACTGCCGGCGCGCGCAACGCTTCTATCGACATGCAAACCGCCACAGACCTGGGAATAGTCGTCTGCGGCACTCGTGGCTCACCGAGGGCAACTATGGAGTTGACGTGGGGCCTGATTCTTGGTCTGCTGCGAAAGATACCCCGCGAGTTTGCCGCCACAAGAGCTGGTGGATGGCAAGAGACTTTGGGCGAGGGTCTGGACGGACGCACGATAGGCCTACTTGGCCTGGGTCGCATTGGAGGGCAGGCAGCAGAAGTTGCCAAGGCGTTTCACATGAACATCATAGCCTGGAGCCAGAACTTAACGGCGGAACTCGCACAGGAGTGCGGCGCCACGTTGGTGAGTAAGGCAGAGCTCTTCTCCCAGGCGGACATCATATCCATTCACCTGCAACTTAGTGACCGTACCAGGAACCTTGTGCAGGCAGAGGACCTGGCCAAGATGAAACCGACAGCCTATCTTGTTAATACATCCAGAGGGCCAATCGTAGACGAGGCTGCTCTGATAGACGCACTTAAGCGCAAAGCCATCGCAGGCGCGGGCATAGACGTTTACGAGGTGGAGCCGCTGCCTTCTGGGCACGCGTACCTCAGCCTGGACAACGCACTGCTGACGCCTCATATGGGCTACGTGACAGAGGAGACCTACGATCTCTTCTACGGCGACATGCTGGACAACGTTAAGGGCTTCATGAGAGGCGATCCCCAGCGAGTAGTTAACTCCGATGTATTGGGGAAGATGCGAACCCTCTAATAGATGCTAATTTGGCATAAATGTTGAGAGTTAATTCGACGAATTATAGGTAAGGAGCAGCTGATGGTCACGTTTCGAAAAAACAATATTCTTGCAAAGAACAATCAGGGCAAAAAGGGCCTGGGTATTGGCCTGGGCTATCCCAGCGTCGAAGCCGTAGAGCTAATCGGGATGCTGGGCGGATTCGATTTCATCCACCTGGATGGCGAGCACGGGATATTCTCCCCGGAATCCATAGATGTCATGGTGCGTGTGGCTGATGGTTATGGCCTGACCACCACCGCCAGGGTGCCCGGCAGGAATCCTGCGGTCATAAACCAATTCCTCGATAGGGGCGTCATTGGCATTCTAGGGCCTCACGTGGAGACAGCCGAAGAGGGCAAAGCCTTGGTAGGCGCCTGTCGCTTCACTCCAGAAGGCGAACGAAGCTGGGGTGGCGGACGAGGCACCTTCTACAACGACCCCAGGCTTATCGACCAGCCCGGGATACAGCGGACCGAATTCATGGAGCTGGCTAATAAAGAGATGCTTGTCATGTGCCAACTGGAGAGCGCTAAGTCCTTTGAGAACATCGAGGAGATTCTTGCTGTTGAAGGCCTGGACTCCTTCTCGTGGGGCACCAACGATTTAGCTCAGTCCATGGGGTACCCCGGTAGACCAGACCATCCTGCTGTTGTGGCGGAGCAGGATAGGATAGCCGATATTATTCATTCCAGGGGCCGTCAGATGTACTACGACCGCTTTACGACATTGGCATTGAACGACGCCATATTGGATACGGCAGAGAAATTCTTAAGCGATAATCTGTAGACGACCTACCACTTTGGAGAGAGCAAAATGGCAATGATGAAAGCTGCCTTCTACGACGGCAAGGGCAAGATGAACGTAGGTGAGTACCCCAAGCCTGAGGTTGGCCCCGGCGGGGTCCTCGTCAACATTCGCGCGACTGGCATTTGCGGTTCCGACCTACAGATGAAAGCCGACCAGACTGAGGAAGACAAGGGCCCCGTAGGCTCCGATGTCCTCCGGCCCTGGTCCGCCCTCCAACTCAACCAGCCTTGCTCCGTGCTCCACGAGCCAGGTCTCCATGGGCCAGGTTCCGAAGAAATTGGCGGCCCACCGCTCATTGGCTGAATGAATCCAAGGCCAGCACGGGCAGGCGCTGCTTGCAACTTTGGCCAGTTCATTGGGATGCCAGCTGGCCCCATCTGGGCTACCCAAGGTGCTGCGGCAGCTATGGGTCTTGCCGCCATTCCTAATTGGTCCATCCTGCCACCCTCGGGCCCCATGTCTTGAATACGTCTAGTTGCCATGTCAGTT
>CAJWRP010000187.1 GCA_913046025.1 uncultured Chloroflexota bacterium | reverse complement strand
TGGCCCTTCCAAAAGACTCCAGCACAGCGGCGTTAGACAACAGCCACGTGTCCAGGTTGCGACTAGCGATACCGCAGGCCATCTTGTGGTAAGACGGATCAATATAGTCCGGCCCACACTTGAAGGGCTGCACCTTGTGTCCACGGCGAGCCAGAGCGCCCATGATGCCCGTGGTTATGGTTGTCTTACCGACGCCGCTACGAGCGCCTGCAATCACGATGGCTGATGTCATTTTAAGAAAGTTCGTACCACCTGCTATTTCTGGACTAACAAAAGTGTACGCGACTCAAGGGCCTCGGTGCTATTGCTCAGGAGGGGTTAGCGTCGCGGTAACCTCTTGGTGTAATCATCTTATTACCCGCGACATACGTAGTAGAGTTGCCGATTACGACAGTTGTAAACATGTCCACGTCCTCGAACCGGTCTTTCAGCTCCCCGAGAGTGGTAAGGCTCACCATCTGATCACCTCGATAGGCGTTGCGGACCAGCCCGACAGGTGTGTGTTCTCCTCTGCTGGTAAGAAGAAGTTCCCTAGCCTCTTCGATATGCCGCTGCCGCTTGCGACTTCGAGGATTGTAGAGCACTACTACAAAGTCTCCCTGCGATGCAGCAGCCAACCGCTTCCGAATGACCTCCCAGGGCGTCATAAGGTCGCTAAGGCTGATGGCGCAGAAGTCCTGCATTAGCGGCGAGCCCAGCAGTGAAGCCGATGATTGCAAGGCCGACACTCCGGGCACCACCTCCACAATGGGGTCTTGGCCATTCCAGTTGCTGGATGCCAGCTGCTGAAATACCGGTGCCGCCATACCGTAAATTCCGGCATCACCAGACGAGACAACGGCCACAGACTTGCCGGCTAGGGCTAGTTCAACGGCCCGTGCAGCCCGCTGCATCTCCTCACCCAAATCCATAGAGATAATCTCTTTGCCCTCGGTGATGTCTTTGATCTGGTCGATGTAGCCGCTGTAGCCAATGACAACTTCACAGCGCTCGAGAACGTCAACAGCCATGGGGGACATAAGGTCACGCGAGCCAGGGCCGAGGCCTACTAAGAAGAGTTGACCTGTGCTCATGCTGCACCAACCAGTCTGGCCACCGCAACTGTAACCGAAGCTGATTTGACCTTTCGGACGACAAGGTCATCGTTACCGGACGCCAGCAAAGCAGCCGGTTCCGACACCCCCACAACCCCCAGGCGGTCTTGCGCGGCAGAGGGACCAGAAGGCCCCGGTCTGGAGTTAAGCTCGTCACTGTCAAAGTACTCCACTGGTACTTCGAGCCACAGAGCAACTGTCGATATGGCCTCTTCATCCCGCTTCAAGTCGATGGTGGCAAGGCATCTAATGCTCCCGATGGCCAGGCCATTGCCATCAAATGTCCTCCTGAGAAGCTCATCTAACTCCTGCGTAGACGCGTTCCTACGGCAGCCCACGCCCACCGCCAATGTGCGAGGCCTATACGTCACAATAGGCCGATCATCCAACACCGTTTCGTTGCAAACTCGATCCGTAACGAGCAAGCCCGCTGACCACCATGGACTGTTGAACTCAGCCATCGAATAACACACCTGAACATTGTCAGGAAGCGTGCCGTCCGTTTGCCATTCGGTTTCACCAGCATCCTGCAGTAGCGCCACCGGCTCTCCATTTATCACGGCAGCCGACGCGCGAGTAATTGCCTCAGGCTCTGCTTCAATTCGCCAGCCATACCGCTTGCCCAGCAGGTCCACAGCAACCGTATTCAGCGCATGAGACGCAGATGTAATTACTGGCGTGCCGTCCAAAGCACTGGCCACGGTCTTGGCTAGCTCATCAGCGCCGCCTGTATGGCCAGACAGCAGGCTGACTGCAAAATGACCTGCCTCATCGACACAAACGACTGCGGGGTCGGACGCTTTGCTCTCCAGATACGGAGCCAGCAACCGGACAGCTGCTCCAACTGGCATAAAAAGGACCAGATTTCGATGGCTAACGAAGAGGCTAGCGATCAGAGGTCGCACGGGAAGATCGAAGACGATTGCCTCCGGGATGGAACTGTCACCCAAACGTCGTTCTACGTACAGGTCAACGTCCTGCTGCATGACCGTCGCCAGACGATTGGCCATCTCGGCGCCACGCCTGGATATGGCAACGACTGCTGTAGTAGGTGTCTCGTTCATTCTCAGACGCTTCCGTTAACACCTTGGGCTTCGGCGGCGGCGCTACGGCCACGTTCGATTCCTTTGGCCTTTCTGTAGATATGCGTGTAGTCATCTGAATACAGGTGGGATGAGGCTACGGCTGCAAGCTCTTCTGGTTTGCAAATGTTTGGGTCGAAGGCCTCGCCTACCAGTACCAGGGCCTGCAAAGTAATCCCA
The DNA here is from genome assembly GCA_913046025.1 of uncultured Chloroflexota bacterium. The sequence goes on along the minus strand of CAJWRP010000187.1, from coordinate 3,247 downwards.
GCCGCCTTGACCTTGGGTCCGATGTCGGCCAACGTCCCACGAATAATCTGCTCATCGGACCAGCCAACGCGATAAACTATGGCCACAGGCGTCTCTTCCGTGTACGCGCCCTCAAGGAGCTGCTTAACAAGCTGGTTGATTCGGGTAATGCTGAGGAAGATGACCAGCGTTGCGCCGTGCCTGGCAAGGTCGGCCATCTTTTCGCCGTCGGGCATGGAGGCGCGACCCTCAAAACGAGTGAAGATTACCGTCTGCGAACCGCCGGGTACCGTGAACTCGGTTTTCAGCGCAGCCGCCGCTGAAAAGGCAGAGCTGACACCAGGTACGATATCGAACTCAATGCCCGCCTTCTCAAGAATACGCATCTGCTCCAGCAAGGCGCCGTAAATGGACGGGTCGCCACTCTGAATTCTTGCCACGATCTTGCCTTCGCTGACCGTCTTCATCATCAGTTCAGTCATCTCATCCAGGGTCAGGTTTTTGCTGCCAACCACCTGAGCATCAGGTTTGGCGAACTCCGTCACCGAGGGATGAACCAGGGAGTCTGCGTACAGCACCAGGTCCGCCGACTCGATTAGCCTTACCGCCTTTAGCGTTAGAAGCTCGGGGTCCCCTGGACCGCCGCCTATGAAGTAAACTTTCCCATTCATCTATTAATGTCCTCTTTTACCCATTACCAATCTTGTTTGTTAAATCTAACTTATCGGTTACGCCACTGCTCCGCCACGATTAGCACTTAAAATCATCATGGAGAAGTAGTCCATATCATTTGGCGTCACATCAGAGGCGCTCCGCACCACCGTCTCTCGCTCCGTCGAAGCACGACGCACGTAAACGCAGCGCTTCAGTCCCCCGTCTCGCTCGATCTCCTCCACCGCGTCAATCGCTTTCTGATTGACCTTCATCAAAACCACCGTCTCAAACTGCGTAAGCACCTGTCGCAGGTCGTCTATACCATACATGGATGGGAGCACTGCCAGCCGTTCCCTATGCGATACGATAGGCGTTCGAGCCGAAGCAGCTGATGCCGATATCGAAGACACTCCGGGCACTATCTCCACCGGCATGCTCGGCTCTACCTCCAGCACCTTCTCCATAACATACATGAACGACCCGTACAGCATGGGATCGCCCAGTGTTAGAAAGACGACGCTTTGTCCCTTGTTAAGGAAGCTCGATATGCTCTCGGCGGTCTCATTCCAGACGGTGTCCGTTTCGACGCCCATGGCAAACGGTGCGTAAACCAGCTCCTGATTACCCAAGTCAAGGTAATCTCGTACGACAGCTAGTGCCAGACTATCTTGGCTGGTCTCGGCCTGTGGCGCGAAGACTACGTCTGCCGACTGTATGACCCGCACGGCTTTGAGTGTGAGCAGTTCCGGGTCGCCGGGTCCCACGCCAACTCCGTACAGACAGCCTTTCCCCTTTACAACCTCCACCGCGTCTAAATCCCTAAATCCTTCTGGCCGGAAATGATGAACACCGGGTTCAGCGCCTCTAACCTGGTAGAGCCGTCAGGCAGAGCCTTGCCCCGAGATGCGCTCACCATGGTCATGTTAGTTAGAAGTCCCATGTCATTCATTAACTTGTGGGCCTCGTTGGCTCGGTCCAAGGCAATAATGTTAGCGACCACTACGCCGCCAGGCGCAAGCCTCTCCCCCACAAGGGAAACAATCTCTTGCAGCTGTCCACCGGTGCCCCCGATGAAGACCGCGTCTGGGTCCTCCAAAGATTCCAATACCTGTGGAGCCTCACCTTCCACCACCTGTACGTTGCCCGCTCCCAAACTATTTACGTTTTGGCGAAGCAAGCTCAGGCTTTCGCTATCACGCTCTATTGCGAAAACCCGTCCTTGGGAAGCAATCCATGCCGCTTCCAGAGCCACCGAGCCCGTGCATGCGCCGATATCCCAGATAACACTGTCCCGTTTCAGACGAAGCGAATACAGACTTACCGCCCGCACTTCCGACTTGGTGATAAGTCCCTTGTTCGGATGCATCTGGGCAAAGGCATCGTCGGGCAAACCGAGAGGACGCCCTGGATTTCTCTCTGTGGCCACGACTTATGCTCTCTCTTCCTGCTTGCTACTCACCAACCGACGCGCTCACTGTCAGTTGCAAAGGTTCGTCATCTGTAGTGGCTTTGCCCAGAACATTGCCCTCAAAATCGAAGCAGATGCTGTCCACGATCAGGTCGCTGCCCCTCTCGCCAACATAGACCTTGGACTCTTCACACACCTTGCGACAAATAAGGTCGAATACGTCCGTCACCTCATGGGCCTGAGCAATCTCCTGAAAGTGTCGGGCTGTGATGGACTGCCGCATCTCAGCCTGCACTTCCGGTGACGCGCCGCACTCGGCAGCCAGAGATGTCAGAAAGTCTGCGTCGACTTTGTTGCCTGCGACGTGCGTCACAAAGTATCCCATTCCTAATTTTGAGAACTTGCCGACCATGCCCACCAGAGTCGCCCTGCCGATGCCACGCTGCACGCAGCGTTTCAGTGCTGAGCCAGTGAATATACCGACGTTTACGTAGGCCATATCCGGTAAGTCCAGGAAGAGTTTCGTGAAAGCTTCGCTTTGCGTGCCTGTGGAAATAACCATACGTTGCAGGTCGTTGGCGGCAGCCACATCGATGGACACATTTACGCTGGCTCGCCACGCCGCTGTAGAGAAGGGTTGCACAACACCGGTAGTCCCCAGAATGGATATGCCATTCATGATCCCCAGCCTTGGGTTATCTGTCTTTTTGGCAATCTCCTCGCCACCAGGGACTGAGATTTCGACAATAAAAGAACTGCTGTTTCTCAGTCCATCCGCCGCATCTGTTACAGCCTCGGTAATCATCCTACGGGGCACCCTGGTGATCGAAGGGTCACCAACGGGTATGCCCGTACCAGGCTTCGTCACTGTGCCCAAACCAGGACCGCCCTTGAGCGTAACTCTATCTCCACTGTCCTGAGCCAGGGAAACCGTAGAGCATATTTCAGCACCAGAGGTTGCGTCAGGGTCGTCACCCCCGTCCTTGATAACCGAGCACAGCACTTTTCCTCCATCAAGGAGTTCGCACCTGTGAATCTGGAAAGTGGCGTATTCACCAACTGGCAGGTGAATCGTAACCTCCGAAACGGGCTCTTTAACAAGCAGCGACTGAACCGCAGCCTTAGATGCGGCCGCAGCGCATGATCCTGTTGTGTAGCCAGTCCGCATCTTCCGTCCCTTGACGGTAGGCCGACTGTAGTCACTTT
>CAJWRP010000186.1 GCA_913046025.1 uncultured Chloroflexota bacterium | reverse complement strand
TCCTATCATTTAAAACTTCTAAATTTAGTTCAGAATCTACATAAATTGTGGGCATTAAATCCTCTGAGGAAATTTTTTCATCTGCAACTTTAAGAAATTTTTGTTTGAAAACATCAAAATCAGAAGAATTCATAGAAAGTCCCGCTGCAATGGGGTGTCCACCAAATCCTGTTAAATAATCCTTGCATTCGCCAAGCGCTTCTACTATATCAAACCCTCTGATACTCCTACATGAACCTTTGCATTCATTATCATTAATGGATATTATGACTACAGGACGGGAAAATGATTCTTTGATGCGTGATGCAACAATTCCAATTACGCCGGGATGCCAATTATTATTTCCCAACACGATTGCTTTTTCATTTTCAAGATTGCAGCTTGTTTTGACCATATGAAATCGAAGTCGTAATGGAAGAGAGCTACAAAAGGAATGGAAAGATATAGAATTACTGCAGGCAGCCAACCGTCCCATGAAGATCGAACATGGCCGAAAGCCTTTGTTGGAAACTCCATACTGGAAAAGACTTCAGGGACTGCTTTCCTCTTGTCTCATCAGATTAGCTTGCATGACAATGAAGAACTATCCTTGTTCATCGAGAATCGTTGGGGCGAGGGGAGACATTTCCATAGAGCTTGACGTTTCGAACTGCTGAGCCTCTAAGGGCCAGTGCCCCCTTGCCGCCGGCAGCCGGTCCTCTTCCTCTTACCTTCCCGTACCCCTGACTGGTGGAAATGTTGAGGTTGCTCCAGGCGGGAATTGTCGCGGCTCTTCCTGAACTGGCGGAACTGTCGAGGTTGCTCCAGGCGGGAATTGTCGCTGTTGTTCCTGCTGAGCCTCCAAGGACACGGCTACTACCAAGAAGGGAACGGTAAGAACCGCTAACAGAAGAAGTCGAGTTCGGTTTAGCATTTTTCCCCTCTCGTTTAGTCCCTGATGAGTACAGACCGGGAAATCCCAAAACAGCCATCAGGGCTTTGGATCAGTTTATCCCTTCACCGCTGCTTCTTCTACTATGATTAGGCCTGTATGTGAAAGTTGCACATCGGTCACACACATGCCTCTATTGCTACCCACCTCCAAGGAAACGGGACTCCTGGCGAGTCGGTTTTGTTCAAAAAACAAAGGTTGATGGTTTCGGGCCTTAGGGTGAGTTTTTCATGGCACCCATAACCCTCGGTCCCCATGTGTCCCACTTTCACTGACGGGATACAAGCAAAAACCAAATGTTGGGTAAAATGACTGATTAAGAGATAGGTTTCTCGCCTCGAAGGGGGTCGGACTGTTTGGCAAGAAAGCCTCAGTCCAATCTCAAGAATTACCTGAGCCTGTCCTAGAAGGGGATTTCATCGTAGGTTGTGTCACGATAGGAGATGTAGTCAGTTGAAAGCCAGTGATACAAGCAAGGTTAGGCATTGCTCCGCAGCAGTGCATGCAGGGATCAGCCAGATAGCTAGGATCAAGGCTCCAGACTCATCCGCCGCCGCAGGCCCTAGGGGCGAATCCGACGATCACAGAACTGGAAGCGGCCGCTACACATCAGCCGACGCGACTACATGACCAGGGTATCTTAAACAGAGGGTTGTATGTTCGCGTTCCGGCGGAACAAGTTACCCGGGTCATATTTGTTCTTGATTTCTACCAGGCGGCGATAATTACCGAGGTAGTTCGAGTTCACCTCACCCTGGGACTCCTTGAGCAAATCATTGGTATAGAAGCCTATCGTGTGGGGCTCGATATTCTTCCAGTAGTCTTCGACATACGCCCTATGTTCCCCGCCCTCTTTTCCGAAGGGCCAGCGTACGCCGCAAAGCATGTTACTCTTTGAATCCCGGTGCGGGAACGCGGTGGCATCTGCGGCTACGCGACCTATGGCACCTCCTGATTGCTGGAAGGCAACTGAGTGGCTGCGGCCGGGATGCGGCTCCATCCCGCTGATGATAGCATCGACAAGCTGAGGCGTGAGGGACCCTATGAAGCCGCTCTTCGAGGCGGCCACACTTCGGACATCTGTGTTGTCGCCCATCTTCTGGACGAAGACGTAATCCAGTGTCCGCACATCTTCGGCTGTCACTGTCCCTGCTTTGCGAATCGGCTCCAGGAGGCCCTCCGACTTATCAAGCGGTCCGGAATAGATGATACTGACGGAGACACCGAGACCGTTGGCTCCTGCAGCGATACCGCCGCTGACATAGAGATCGTCCGCTGCGTTTTCCGAATACTCAGCAAAAAAGTTAAGAACTTCCTTGGCCTCGGATCCGGGAAAGGTAAATCTTCCGCGAACCACCTGACGTTGCATCGGATGCAACTGGAACTTGAATGACGTCACGACGCCAAAGTTGCCGCCGCCGCCGCGCACTCCCCAATAGAGGTCCGAGTTCTCGTCTTTGTTTGCCCGGCGAAACTCACCGTCGGTCGTGATGATGTCGACCTCAAGAACATTGTCCAGGGCCAGACCGAAACGTCGTCCCACCCGGCCAAACCCGCCGCCGAGTGTCAAGCCGGCCACACCAGTATGGGAAACAGTGCCTGCCGTGGTGACCAGGCCATACGCCATCGTGTCGTGATCCATATGACCCAGCAGGCTTCCGCCCGAAACGTCAGCGGTACGAGCAATGGGATCGACCCGGACGTTCCGCAGTAGTGACAGATCAATGAGCATGCCGCCATCACAGGTGGCCATGCCCGCGGCGCCGTGACCACCACACTTCACCGCAACCAGGAGTTTGTCTGCTCGCGCGAAATTGACGGCGTTACGGACATCGGCTGATCCAGTACATCGCACAATCAAGCCAGGGTATTTGTCATACTCCGGATAGAGAACCCGGCGGTGCTTGTCATAGCCATCATCACCCCTTAACAGAAGCTGGCCCCGCAGACTGTTGCTGAGATCCTGCACTGCAGACCGTTTCAAAACGACTTCGGCACCATCCCCTGTGATCGCGGGAACATCGGCACTCACCTCCGTCGTCAGGTTGACCAGTGCGGCGAGACTTTGTTTCGCAGGAAGGGAAGCTATAATGGCTGCGGCCAGGCCAGATTGAACAAATCGGCGTCGATGCATTGTGTGACCTCCTAGTTATAATTATTAGCAAGACTACTTTGTTTTGGTTTCCTAAGCAAAGAAAGGAGTGAGGTGACCCTGATCACTGAACTCTTTGGCCCGAGTGTCCCATAGCTAGGGAATCAGGTCCCATTGGCCCATTGGGCTATTTGCGCCGGGAAAGGCAACAGGGACCTGAGTTCCATTCCAATGCATAGGGTTCACCTACATGACCTTGGATGGCTGCATGACCGTGACCTGCCCCCACGAGTGGTACCACCCTCTAAGTTAGAGCCGGAGTGATTTGAAGTCCAGCCCCTACCCCAGAAGTCCTGAGCTTTTCCCTGGGCAGGAAGGCCTCCGGCGCCGGAGGCCGATCGCCCAGGGAACTGTGCGGTCGTTGCTGGTTGTATCCCCTGCGCCAGCGTTCCGTCAACACCTTGGCCTCCCATAACGTGTCGAAGATCTCCCCATTGAGGAGCTCGTCTCGGAGTTTCCCGTTGAAACTTTCGATATAGCCGTTTTGCCAGGGACTGCCCGGCTCAATGTACAGTGTCTTGACTCCGACTGCCTGGAGCCAATCTCTTACAGCCCGTGCCGTGAACTCCGCGCCATTGTCCGAGCGAATGTACTGGGGTACTCCCCGATCCACGAATAACTCCGCCAATCGGTCCAAAACGTTCTGGTGATTCATCTGCCTATCGACATCAATAGCCAAACATTCCCGGGTGTACTCATCCAGGATCGTCAACAACCGAAAGGCTCGCCCCTCATGGGTTCGCTCGTGCATGAAGTCATAGCTCCAAACATGATCCTTGGAGGCCGGTCGTAACCGGATACAGGAACCGTCATGAAGCCACAGTCTTCTTCGTTTGGGCTGTTTTGAAGGCACCTTTAACCCTTCGCGCTTCCACAACCGCTCGATTCGTTTATGATTCACTCTCCACCCTTCCCAACCAAGTATGGTTGTGATTCGTCGATAGCCATAGCGACCGTACTCACAGGCCAGCTCCACCATCCGTGCCACTAATCGGTCCTCATCCTCCCGCCCCACGGGCTCCCGTCGTTGGGTCGATCTCGCCTGTCCCAGTACTTGGCAGGCCCGGCGCTCTGAAACTCGCTCTTCTCCGAGTCTTTCTCTGACGTAGTTCACAGCTCGTCTCCGTTTCGCCGGGCTTAGAAGTTTCCCGAGGACGCCTCTTTTAAAATCTGGTTGTCTAGCGACAGGTCCGCCACCAACTTCTTCAGACGCGCGTTCTCCTTCTCCAACGCCTTGAACCGCTTGGCCTGATCCAGGCGCAGCCCTCCGTATTCTTTGCGCCACCGGTAGTACGTCTGCTCCGTCACTGCGATCCGCTTGCACACGACCCCCATTTTTGCTCCCTGGGCCAAGAGCACCTCTGCTTCTCTTAATTTGCTGATAATTTGTTCGGGCGTAAACCGCTTGCTTGCCATCTCTTGCCTCCTTCCTAAATCGAAAATCCTAACATTCAACCTGGACTCGTTTTAGGGGGCAAGGTCAATGCACCCACTGCATAATCAAGGACAATCCAACAACCTTGCTTACGGGCCTCGCAGTCTTTGTGAGGTCTCATTCTAGTGCCACGTTCAGAGGCAGTAGTACTTTTCTTGGAGGGGAACTCAGTCTACGAGGATCCGAGTACGCTAGAATCGAACTGCGTGAAGGAACCCTAGATGGACCTGTATTCATCACCCCCAAGGTCAATTCAGCAAGTGGTCAATAAAGAAAAGTGGCCTGATGGCTACTCCTCCTTTTTATCTCTCATCCACCTCTGGTCGTCGTTTCCACTTATCATCTGCTCCACCATCTTCAGCATCATAAACCCAGGTATCACCCGTCTGGAGATCCAGTTTAAGTGCATACCAGGAGTCTCCAGCATAAGGATTGTGAACCATCTGGTAGCGGTCACCAGGATAGGTTGACTGGGCCTGAACGGTCACAGGGTCATTTGATTGCCCCACCCACACACCTACCCCAAACAGTAGCCCACCACACAGGAACACAACGATTAAGTCTTTGAGTCTATACATTAGGTTCGATCCTCCTTTAGAAAATATTGGATACTGGCCATTATGCAAAAGCAGGTACAGCTGTCCAGAAGCAACAAACCACTGTTTCACTTAATTGTGCCACTTTTATAGGGCGCACTCAGTGCGCCCCTACACCAGGTTGTTAAAACTCGCTCCTTCGGTCAGATGGCTTTCCCTTGTAGCGGCCGCTCTGTGAGCGGCTCTCCGGAATCGGCGCACTGAGGTGCCTCCCACATTCCGGACTCTTCATTCTAAGATGAGGTACAAAGACACAAAGAACTTTGTTGCTTCCTGTCCCCTTGGTGGTGAGGAGGAAAAGAAAACTCTGTGCCTCTGTGGTGAATTCTCTTACCCGTGGCGGTATGTTGAAGCCTCAGCCAGCACCCGGCGGAGGAAGTTTCGATCGGCCCGGTGTTTGAGAATCTTGCGGCCGTCCAGGGTGGCAACCGGAATGTCGTTGCCATAAAGCTGGGTAAGGTCAGTGGACCCGGAAATGTCGATCAGCTGGATCTCAAAGTCGAATTCCCGCTGGAAGTCCCTGAGAACTTCCAGAGCCTGACTGGACAGTGGGACAACATGCT
>CAJWRP010000185.1 GCA_913046025.1 uncultured Chloroflexota bacterium | reverse complement strand
AAGGAATAGGGCACTTACTAAGAAAATGCTTACAGCTAGTGACACGCTAATATTCTGTTCTTCCTGTCGGTCAATCTTGTTGGAAAGGAAATCACATCAATACGGGGTGTAATCTCGAGTAATTAATAGCCGAGAAATGTATCGTTTCAAAGGGAATACAAGGGCCATTTATAAGGCAAAAAACTGCCTCTCACTACCGGGTTAAGACCAGTCTGAAGCCGTTCTGCAATGCTTCTCTAACTATTGACTTGCCGTTGACGTTGTGTTAAAAAAAACGGTGGATACTTTCGAAGACTCAATTACTATGTACAAAAAAGAAGGAGGATCGACCGAATGTGGCCTAAACGGTTAAACAAGAAGCTCCTTATTGGAGTGACCGCGGCAACCGCGCTACTTGCAGCTATCGCTTGTGGCTCTGCGCCGACAGCATCACCAGCTGCGCCAGCTGCGCCAGCGGCGCCAGCGGCGGCAGCACCAGCAGCCGGCGGCGGACAATCAGCGCCGGCCGCAGCTGCCGCAGCTGCGGCACCTGCGGCACCTGCAGCACCCGGTGTAGCTGCGGCGCCAGCACCAGCAGCACCAGCAGCACCGTCAAGTGGCGGCAGCACGTTCAATCCCCAAGGCACGTTGACTGTTGTTCACTTCGACACCGATGAGCCTAACGGGCTCCCACGATTCTGCACGGCTGGCTGTGCGGAAACAATTTACATGTCAGGATCTACTGACACACTGTTCATGTCCAAAGCAATGCCTGACGGCAGCATCGCCACAGAGCCTATGCTAGCCTTGGACTTCACACTAGACCCAAGCCTTGAGTACGGGGACTTCAATCTCCGACAGGACGTTCAGTTCCACAATGGTTGGGGCGGGATGACGGCTAAGGACGTTGCGTTCTCCTATAACGATGCCAACTCCGTCACGAACCCAGAGAGCATCCATGGTCAGGCCGGTGACTTTGCGCCACTGATCGCATCTATGGAAGCCATGTCTGACTACGTTGTTCGCTTGAACTACCGTAACTTTGACAGCCGAGGGATGCTTCACCGGTTCAGCTCTTTCTGGCAGACTGCCGGCATCGTTAGCAGTGCACTCTTCGAGGCCAAGGGCGTTGAGGGTATGCAGGACGACTACACCGGCGTTGGCGCGTTCGTCATTGACGAGTGGGTCGACGACAAGGGCATCCAGATGCACGCCTTTGAAGACTACTGGGGCATAGACGAAGGCCTCGGGCCATTTGTCCAGAACTTCAGGCTTCTGCAAATTGGTGAGGCGGCTTCCCGACGAGCCATGTTGGAGACCGGAGAGGCACAGATTGCAGACGTGCCTTTGAAAGACTTCCCAGAGTTGATTCAAAACGGCTTCGCTGTTCAGAAAGGTGCCGGATTCAACACTATCGACAACATCTCAATGGCGGGTAACTACTGGGAGCAGTTTAGCGCTCTAACCGGTGCAGCCCTCGAGCGCGACCGTGACACCAGTAAGCCCTGGGTAGGGAACCCGTTTGAGGACGGCGACGAGTTTGATGAGAATACTGCATCCATGCAGTCTTCAATGAAGGTACGAAACGCTTTTGCTTGGGCAATCGATCGCCAGGCTTTGCTAGATAGCATACTTGGTGGTCTGGGCTTCGTTAACTACCAGCCGTACCTGTCCATGCAGAATCCCAATTACAAATCCGAGTGGGACTGGGGTACTGACTATGACCTGTCCCGATCTCTCCTTGCCGAAGCAGGCTATGCTGACGGCTTTGAGATGGACTTCCACCTAAGGGACCAGGCAGTCTTTCACGAAACCGGTGAGGCAGTAGCAGCTACTTGGCTCTCAGAGCTAGGTGTAAAGGCTAATCTGATCAAGGCCGCTTACAGCACTTATAGGCCCGGTCTGGTTGCCCGAACCACCAACACTCCTGCATTCGCAGTCTGCGGTGACGAGAACAAGGCAAACTTCCCGTATGACTGGGCCCATGGATTCGTGAAAAGCAGCATGAGCGCTGGCGGCTACGGTGTAGGTCAGGAAATCCCCTACGCCTCCAAGAGCTACCTCGGCATGGCCGGTGAGCCGGACAAGGCCGCGCGCGAAGAACTGGCTTCCGAGTTCTACACAAACAACCGAAAATTCGCGAACTGCATAGGTATTTTTGAGAGGCCAGTGTGGACTCTTTACGATTCTGATGAAGTCTTGGCCTGGGATCAGCGCCCAATGGCTAATGGCAACCAGTCCGCTATGAACAACTACCGCTCAATTAAGTTGGCCAACTAACGCCTAACTAACGCCTTAGGATTTAGAAGGCGGAATCGACAATAAGAAGTGCCCCTGTTGTGAGGCTTCAAATCCTCCAAACAGGGGCACTTCTGACGAAATAGTTCCACGCTTGGCCTCTGTCATAATTGGCAGACGACCTAAAAGGTCGTATATTACTCGAGCGTATGCACATTCATTCTAGAAATGACGAAATGTCCACTATCGAACACTTCGAGTGTATAGATGAAGGGCTAGTGCCGAATTTGCATCGGCACAGGGAACACGGTTAAAGGTGCGGTGATATGGCAAGATTCCTACTACGGCGATTTGTTTTTTCCATTTTCGCGTTGATAGGGGCTACGTTAGTAACCTTCGGTCTCTCGAGAATGGCAGGTGATCCTAGATATCTTTATGCCCAAGAAGGGGGCTACGGCATTACTGAAGAGCGTTGGGACTTGCTGGGCATTGAGTTGGGCCTAAACTGGAATGACGGCACTCCAAAGCCGGTGGTCTTCCAGTACTCGGTGTGGCTAGGAAATATCGTCAGAGGTAATTGGGCGGACAGCCTACTTGACCGTAAACCAGTTATATCTAAGATAAAGGAACGGATCCCACCAACACTTAAAATGGGACTGGCCGCTTACCTGTTCGCAACTATTATCGGAATTCCGCTGGGAGTACTCTCCGCAGTAAGGCGTGCAACAATCTGGGACTATCTAGGAAGGGGGTTCGCACTGCTTGGGCAGGCGATGCCTGTCTTCTGGGTAGGCATCATGTTGGTTCTGGTGTTTTCTGTCCAGTTACGCTGGCTACCCACAGGGACCTTAGGTGACAGCGGGAACAATCCAAAATACTTCATTTTACCTACAATTACACTTGGATGGATAGCCGCTGCTAGTTATCTTCGTCTGGTTCGTTCTGCGATGCTGGAAGTAATGGACTCGGAGTTCATCAAACTCGCAAGAGCAAAAGGCGTCCCTAACATGATCGTAATCTGGAAACACGGATTCAAGAACGCACTGATAGCGCCGCTAACATTCTCTTCCCTAATACTGACGGGGTTCATTACTGGCGCTGTTGTGACCGAGACTATTTTCTCCATACCAGGGCTGGGTCGGTTAGCTTTCGAATCAATCCAGAATAATGACTTCCCTGTCATGGTGGGGACCGTTCTCGTGTTCACTTTCATGTACGTAGTTATCAATTTCGTTACCGACTTGCTTTACGCAGTCATAGACCCAAGAATTCGATTCTCTTAGGTAGGGATGGGATGGCAAATCTAGGCACTGCAGCGGACTTACTCGCACAGGATATCGCTGGTACAAATAGAAGCATTCTAAGCAGAATGTGGAACATTTTTCGGCGCTGGCCGATTATTCCCATTGTGGTCCTAGGTGCTCTGGTTTTTACCGGCATATTTGCAGACCAACTTGCACCCCACAGCCCCTATGTGGCCGATCCATTAAATCGTAATATTCCGCCAATTTGGTACCCTCCTATTGTACTTAATGCACAGGACTCCAGCGATCCGTTGTCATTCCCGGTGCCAGTCAACAAGACAATCGAAGAGGCTGCCTTGGAGTATGGGATCGACCCCACTGGCCTGGACACAAGAGAAAAAGTACAAGCAGCATTTCTGGAAAAGGGCTGGAAGGCAAGAGTCCAGTTCCCGACGTGGGACCACATTCTTGGTGGCGATCAAATCGGCAGAGACCTTCTCAGCCGTGTTATCCACGGTGCCCGAGTCTCGCTAATAGTGACGGCGATATCTTTGGGCAGCGGTATGCTGGTGGGCATTTCTATGGGCCTGGTCTCCGGCTACTATGGAGGCTTCGTCGACGAAATCATCATGCGTATTACGGATATTTGGCTAGGTCTTCCCTTTATTCTTGTAGCCATTGTTGCAGTTATTGCCCTTGGGCAGACCTTCACAATTCTTTTGATATTATTGGCGCTCCTAGCCTGGCCGCCATTCATACGTAATGTTCGTGGCGAAGTGCTGACCCTAAAAACTAGAGATTACGTTGCGCTGGCAAAGGTATCTGGTGCGTCCACCTTCCGAATCATGGTCTGGCATATCCTGCCTGGTGTGTTCAACACAGTTATTGTCATAGCAACACTACGAGTTGGGCAGCTGATTCTTGCTGAAGCCATACTCAGCTTCCTTGGCGCCGGGATACCACCTCCCACACCGGCGTGGGGCGCAATGGTGGCAGACGGCAGAACGTACCTCAACGACGCGTGGTGGATCGCTTTCTTCCCCGGTGTTGCCATTTTCTTGCTTGTAATGTCCCTCAACTTCTTGGGAGACTGGATGCGCGACCGATTCGATCCAAGGCTCCGACAGCTCTAGAGGTCTGCTTTTAAAATAAGTGTCAAATCAAATGTGTCCTAAAGGGCGGTGTAAATGAACACAGTACGGTCCAGCAGGTCCCTGCTTTACTTATCCGTGCTATTAGCAATACTCATGTTGGGGGCATTGGCTTGTGGTGTGAAATCAGGTAACCGAAGGGGAGCCCGCCCTACCCAGACTGTCGAATTCCATCGCTCTCCAGTTACTGCGTTTGAGCAGTTCCGCGTAGACGTCACCAACGATGATGCGGGGTGTTCTTCTGATCCCGCTAATGTTGATGCCGAGGTTGGACAGCGAATTCGGTTCGCAATTCAGTTAGTTTCTGAAGGCGTTGCTGGCGGAGTTGCCGGAACTTCCGCTCAGCTAATTGGCGAAAGCCAGACGGTGACATATTCCATACCAGGACTCGAATTGTCCGGCTCTGGTGGTACCTTCCTTCCAGGCGTTACGTCCCTTGAATTGCAGCTTACCTCCGGAAATCGCTCCAGCTATGACTTTAATGTAGCAAATGCTGGAACCTTCGATATCCTCTGCGACGATGCGAAGATTGGTACCTTTACGTCAAAGTAGTCCCAACCCAACGTAGCCATTAAACTAGCAATATAAAAAATGCGGCCTTCGTACGAAGGCCGCATTTTTTATTGTTCAGTAGGAACTCGCTCCCACTATTCCTTTTCACAAATCACAGAGTTAATAATTTATCGTCGCCCGGAATCCCGTCAGCCGTCTCACCAACGCCCTCACAAGTCCACAGCGCCCCGGTATCGCGCCATTCGACCTTTCCTTCATCCAAGGCACCTTACGTCCCTCTAGCCTATCGCTGGGCTGTTACAAGGCATATTAAAAGGCCTTCGGAGCGATTGATCCGAAGGCCTTCAACTAATTCCCTATTAACCTGTAAGAGCGTCTATCCCTCTGGCGGGTACAAGTGGCAGACCACCCTATGTCCAGGTACGGGATGGGCGACCTCTGGCGATATATCAGAGCAGGGTTCAAACGCCTGATTGCAACGCGGATGGAAGTGGCAGCCTACGGGTGGATCGATCGGTGAAGGAACCTCACCAGACAAGATAATTTCTTCTCTCTCTA
>CAJWRP010000184.1 GCA_913046025.1 uncultured Chloroflexota bacterium | reverse complement strand
GCCGAGTCGCCATAATGGAGCCCGCAGAACCCGCTCCGATGATTATGTAGTCGTACTTCATAGGTCGCCTCCCGCATTTACTCAACATATCATTTGTTAGTTACTTACGCCGCAGGCGGGATGATAGGCCAGTGGCTTTTGGCTGTCAACAGACTGCTGAGAAGTTGATTGACATGGGTTCTTCCTAAATCTAGACTGATCGGCAAAGAGACCTCATCCCCAACGCTTGCTCGGTGCTCGGAGTGCGGCGCAACCATATTGGTGACTTAATGAATTACATGGGGGTGAGGTCGATTCCCAATTACCTCACAGCTAAGTACAGAATTAAATAGACCTTTTAGGAGGACAACAGATGCAGGTCAGTGCGGGGGAACACAAGTACGACTGGCACGAGAAGTGGGCGCACATTCCCGACAGCGAGAGCGCACGAACGGGCTGGGCCCACCACGACATCGTCGTCAGCGAGACGGGTAACGTCTACTCCTTCCATCAGGCCGACCCCACGGTACTGATCTTCGATGAGCAGGGCAATTTGACTGGCTCGTGGGAGGCGACCGTGCAGAATGCCCACGGCATGTCCATCGTCAAAGAGGGCGACCAGGAATTTCTCTGGCTGGCCGACAACCTGAGCAGCCAGGTGGTAAAGACGACTCTTGACGGACAACTGGTCATGTCGATCGAGAAGCCTGACCTGGAGGTCTACCGGGAAGGCAAGTACTCGCCTACGGGTACTGCTGTTTTCGAGGAACGCATTGGCGGCAACGGCGACATATATGTTACGGACGGCTATGGCTCCAGCTACGTGCATCGCTATGATCGCGATGGTAAGTACATCAACAGCATTAACGGAGAAGAGGGCGAAGGCGGCAGGCTGGCCACACCTCATGGCATCTGGATCGACACTCGCAAGTCCGAGCCAGAGCTTTACATCTCCGACCGCAGCAATGGCCAGATACAGGTCTACGGCATGGAAGGGGACTTTCACAGGGCCTTTGGCACAGGTCCAGGACAGGACTGGCTTCACAGCCCCAGCGGCTTTGCCCAGTGGGGTGACTACATACTGGTTGCGGAGTTGCGCGGCTCCCGCGTGACGATTCTGGATGGCGACGACAACCTGGTCGGCTATCTTGGCGAGAACACCGGTGCGTTCAAGCTAAAGGAGAACTGGCCCAACGTCGACCACGCCATTCTAGAAGAGGGCAAGTTTAGTAGTCCCCACGGCATGGCGGTGGACCCTGCGGGCAACATATACGTGGCCGAGTGGCTAATAGGTGGCAGGATAAATAAGCTGACACGGCTGTAATCGAGTGCCAGTAAGTTAATCCCGTTCGCCCTGAGCCTGTCGAACCACAGCCCATCCAAATTTGGCAGCCCTTCGATAAGTCCCGACTCTACCGAGGATGCTCGATGAAATCGGGACTCAGGGCGAACGGGATTATCGAACGGCGCACTCTTCGAAATAAGTCATTCCGAGGAGGCACGACGAGGAATCTAAAGCAAGCGTTCAGCCAGACGCATGCGCCGTAGATTCCTCGCTAGGCTCGGAATGACATACAAAAAGGGGACGCCTAATTTTAGGCGTCCCCTTTATTTAATCAGGCAATACTTAGGCTTGTTAGCCCTCCAGGCAGCGCTCCGTCTCTTTTCGGACGTGGTCGCGCAGCTCCTGGGGCATGCGGCCGACGTGACCGGCCACCGCGTTCTCGTGGATGCGTTCAGGTCGGGAAGTAGTGGGTATCGCGGAGGTGACCCTGGAGTCGCCCAGCACCCACGCAATCAGCGCCTGCGCCCAGGTCTTGATGCCCAGGTCCGCCAAGGGAGCGAGGTCGGGCTGAGTCTTTAGCTCCTTGACGTAGCGGCCCTTCTTCAGCGGCTCCATAATCAGGACTCCTATGCCCAGCTCCTCCGCCAGCGGCAGTAACTCTTCTTCGCAGCCTCTTTCGATGACGTTGTAAGGGATCTGGATCGTGTCCACCTGGCCATCGCGCATTAGTCCAGCGATGATCGGATAAGCCTCGTGCACCATGGCAGAGACGCCGACCATGCCGATCTTGCCCTCGGACTTCAGGCTTTGCAGAGTCGGGATCTGCGTCTCCCAGTCGACCATGTTATGCACCTGAAATAGGTCGATGTAGTCAGTCTTCAGCATATTGAAGGAGTTGTCGATCTGCGCCAGACCGGCCTCTTTGCCTTCCGTCCGCACCTTGGTCGCAATGTAGAACTTGTCGCGGCGGCCCTCGATCACTTCGCCGACAACCTTCTCGGCCAGTCCGTAGAAGTTGGCGCTGTCTATCAGGTTCATGTTCTCGGCCAGACAGTTGTCCACGATCTGTTTGCGGACTGCGATGTCGTCATCAGAATCAACGTCGAAAGTGCGCAGCGTGCCAAGGCCTACTGTGGACACTTCGAGATTTCCTAGTTTTCGATACTCCAATGGATGCCTCCAATCAGCTTGGCCATATGTCGGCCCGGCGTTGGCGGCTATTATACCCCATGGTTTCCTTTGTGCAGGTCTCTCCAAATGATCCTGAATAGACCCGGCCGTTGCTGGAGTGCGTCATGTAATATTGACCGCACAGTGGTAGTTCGAAATTTCTCGAAAGTGTGAAAAATGGCATACGATGAGGGCCTGGCCCAGCGAGTGCGCGAGGTATTCGACGGCAATACCGGTGTAGACGAAAATAAGATGTTCGGCGGCCTTGCCTTCATGGTGGAGGGCCACATGTGCGTCGGCGTCATGGGCGATGAGCTGATGGTCCGCGTCGGCCCGGACCAGTACGAGGAGTCGCTGGCCCAGCCTGACGCCCGCGAGATGGACTTCACCGGAAGGTCCATGAAGGGCATGGTCTACGTCGGCATCGACGGCCTGGACTCGGATGACGGCCTCAGGTCCTGGGTCGACAGAGGCCTCGCATTTGTGACGACCCTGCCGCCCAAGTAGACTTCAAGGCGCGGCTGGACAGTCGTCACCCAACAACCCTCACCACTATCTGAAAGCGGCGCATCATGCAGGTGGGGCTTAGTTCCCTGAAGCTGACGATCTCTACCTCCTGCCCGTCGTCGCCATGGGCAAATCGTAATCCATCCTGCGGCGACGGCTCACCGTCTCTGCGATATATTCGGCCCATGGGCTGCTCATCCTCTGAAAGCAGAAACCACACTTCTCCAATGGCCTCCGTCTGGTTATCGTTGCTCATTTCCGGTCCTTCGCTTGAACAAGTTAGTTGGTGTGCAAATTATATAATAGGTTTGCTTGGGAGCATGATAATTTGGACCGGAATATATAGCTGGCTGGACATGCGTTGAGCATGCGTGGCTTAATCGCTGCTGCATGCCAGACCCGTGACATGGCAAATTCAGACGATGAAGCTGAGGTACGTCTGAAATCAGCCGAGGATATTCTGGACAGGCTATACTACGATGACCGCTCCATAGACTGGAATACCCGGCAAAACCTGCTTGGGACGATTTGCAGCGCGGAATGATAACAACGGAGTTACCTAATTGGACGATAAATATACTGACCTTGCTCTTGTAGAAGGTGCTAAATCTTTGGCGGTGAGGCTGGCTGAGCGTGCCTCGGAAGCTGAAAAGAATCGGGCCCTGCACCCGGAGACAGTTCAGGAACTTCACGAGGCCGGAATCTTGGCCATGGGCATTCCCAAAAGCCTGGGTGGCAGGGAAGCCAATCTGGTCACGCTCATGCAGGTGTACGAAACTCTGGCTGGCGCGTGCCCGTCCACAGCGTGGTGCGTGGGCAATCACACCGGAGCCGTTCGCAGGCTCAACGAAGTGATGGGAGAGGCGGCCGAACCGTATCTCAGGGCTGTTGCTGACGAGGGCGCGGTGGTTGCTCACGGCGTCGTCCCTACCGGCGATACGAGGTCCGCTCCCGGTGGATTCGTGAGCAGCGGGCGCTGGCCCTTCATGAGCTTCTCCAACTACGCCAGGTGGGCTGTGCTCAGTACCATGGCTCCAGGACCACCTCCGGACAGGCCATCTGACGCAGCAGGTGAGCCTCCTAAAATGCACGGCCGGCACCTGATAGTGCCCTTCGCGCATAAAGGCGTAACGCTGCACGACAACTGGCATACAATGTCGCTCCGTGCCACCAGCAGTAACGACATAACCCTGGATGAGGTTTTTGTGGATGAGGCAGCCGCGCCGGCAACGCCTTCGCGTCAGTCAGATGCGGATGTGCCTCCAGCGCTGAGGGTGCCAGTTGGCACTAGCTATGCTCCGCCGTGTACTGTCCTGGGCATCGCGCAGGCCGCTATCAAGGACACCATCGAATATGCCAAGTCCGCTGGTATGTCATATGGTGGCGCTTCCCGCATCAGCACACCGGGGAACCAGTTCGCCATCGCAGAAGCTGCCATGCTAGTGGAGTCGGCCAGGGCATACCTATTGCAGGAGGCGACAGCGATTGTGGACAAGGCCTTTAGGGGCGAGCCCTTCGAGCGAGGGGACGGTATTCGTATGCGAATGGCAGGTCATATGGCACGCCAGAACTCTCAGAAGGCTGTGGAAGGTCTTTGGGTCATTCGCGGCGCGCATGGATTGTATGAGGAAGAAAAATTCGAGAGGTACTATCGGGATGTGCGGATAGGCACGCTTCCCGCACCGACTGCCCCAGACCGTGTTCGCGAGCAGGTAGGTAAATTTCTATTCGACATACCAGAAAATGTGGAACCTAGGTGGGGTGGTTAGGCCTGCGGCATGTGCTATGAGGCAGTGAAAGTAATGTCGAACCAAATATCAGCGGACGAATAGCTGGTGAAGAGCGGTGAACAGCGCAAAGTCGATAAACATCAGAGTTACGCCGTTCACTACTCTGATGACCCTGTTATAGAGTCACGAAAACTGCTGCGTGCATTTCGTTATGCGGCTGGACTCAATCTTCGTAATATTAGCAAACTACTGAATAACAAAAGTGGAGGCTTGCAATGCAAGCCCTCCACAATTTTAGCCAAACGTCTCCGTTTAACCAGGCGACCCCGACTCGCCACCGCTCGCCTCACCCAAAGAGAATGCCACATCCCCGTAAATCAACACTAGCACCTCTGCATTCTCCGCGACCATCGAGGTCAGCTCACCCTTCATTTCAGCGCCGGGGTTTATCCTGCTATTAATGGGGCCCGCGCCTGCGGGAAACCACTCCTGGGCCTGTCCCAGGGAGTCGAAGAGGCTGAAACTCATCCTTGGGGAGATATCTTCTCGCACGTCTCCCTGATTAGTCAGGAGGACGTTGACCAGAAAAAATCGCTGCCCCTCCGGCGGAATCATTCGTACCTCGTTGTCATTTCTGCCATCTGACGACCGAACGCCAGTTACGGTGATCTCTAGATTGGTGATCTGGAGCGATTCCCCAAGAGGTACCTCTTGCGACACATTCGGGATGTAGTGCCGAAAGGCCGGCAAGCCAGTCTCAACCTCGTCATCAGCCATGAGATTGTTGCAGCCGGTTAACAGGACTAAAAGCCCCACCAACAGCAGGCTGCTACGTAATAAGTGGAATTGCAATTTGAAAGTAGCGATTCTGGTTAGTTCTTTCGTTCCATTACTCGTTGGGCGTTTCTTGTGTGAGTTTCATGTGTTTCTGGTGTGCCTCCATTGTGGCAGAGCCCTGCAGTGCTTCCTATGTGGTTCGCACGGAGGTCGCATGCGTATGAAGCGTAACTAGAATCAGGCC
>CAJWRP010000183.1 GCA_913046025.1 uncultured Chloroflexota bacterium | reverse complement strand
AAGGTGGCGCGCAAGCACACTACGGCGTGACGCCGGACATGACGACCATGGCCAAGATCCTCGGCGGAGGGCTGCCGGGAGGCGCTGTCGCAGGCAAGACCGACATCATCAACATGATCCAGGCACGACCGGGCGACGCGGAATATAACGACACCCGACGAGTGGCCCACAACGGTACTTTTAATGCCAATCCTCTATCAGCGGTTGCAGGCATCAAAGCGCTGGAGCTGCTCGCTACGACGTCAGTGAACGACGACGCCTCGGCTGCCGGGGAGAAGCTGAAGGCAGGCCTCACCGAGCTTCTGACGAAGCTGGAAATCCCTGGCTGCGCCACAGGCATCAACTCCCTTATCTTCCTGCGCTTAAATACAACGGAAGAGGAGGCCGATCCAGACAGGAACTCCGACGCGGCGCGGGCTATGCGTGCCAAGGATGACGCCGCCCTGCAAAACAACCTGAATTTGGCCATGCTGAACCATGGCGTGCACGCGGGCAACGTCCACGCAGGCGCCCGCTTCATCATGAGCGCGGCTCACGGCGACGCGGAGATAGAGCGAACCTTGGAGGCCGTATCCAACTCCCTAGCAGAGGTCCGCGAACAAGGATTGATCTGAATCGAACATACATATGCAGATTAAAGCAAAGCCCCAAAAGCATTCGTAGCAAAATTGGCGAGCAGACGTTTGGGTAATCAAAACGTTCGAATATCTAAGGCCTTATTCATCCTGAGCCTGTCGAAAGGCAGGCTCAGAAGCACCGAAGCGTCCGACCATTCAAAAAATCGCCCTGAGTGCCGATTTCTTCGAGCATTCTAAAAAGAGTCGGGACCTGTCGAAGGCCTGGCCAGAAAAACAAAGCTGCACAATAGGTAAAATTGCGGGAAAATAAATACGACGTAATTATTATTGGCGGAGGCGCAGCCGGACTGACGGCGGGCCTCTACGCCAGCCGCGCAGGGCTCAATACGCTACTGTTGGAGCGGATGATGCCTGGCGGACAGATCATCAACGCCGAGTTAATCGAGAACTTTCCCGGATTCCCAGAAGGCCTCTCTGGCGCGGAAGTAGGCCCGCTGATGCAGGACCAGGCTACTCGGTATGGCCTGCAAATCCAGATGGGTGAGGTTGACAGCCTAGCGCAGGCAGACGGGGGCTGGAAGGCCTCAGCATACGGAAACGAATACGAAGCCAAAGCAGTCATTTTGGCCGGCGGATCGACTCTCTGCAAGCTTGGCGTGCCCGGCGAAGAGGAGTTGTACGGTGCGGGCGGGTCTTATTGCGCCACCTGCGACGGCGGTTTCTTCATGAACGAGGTAGTGGGCGTGGCTGGTGGCGGCGACTCCGCTTTAGACGAGGCGCTGGTGCTTACGGAATTCGCCTCAAAGGTCATTCTCCTTGTCAGAGGCGACAAATTCATAGGGCAGAAGATTTACCAGGACCGAGTTTTAGCTCATGATAAGATAGAGGTGCGCTGGAACACGACGGTCGACTCCATCATCGGTGAAAGCCAGGTTGAAGGCGTCGGCATCACCGATGTCACCTCTGGTGAGACCTCTCGCGTGGACCTCTTGGGCCTGTTCATATACGTAGGCCTAGAGCCCAACTCAGAGTACCTTGGGGACCTGTTGCCGTTGGACGGCGGAGGCCATATCCCCACCGACATCTGGATGCGTACGCCAGTTGAGGGAATATTCGCTGCGGGAGACATCCGCCAGAACTCGGCTGCTCAGCTAATCACCTCTGCTGGTGACGGCGCAACGGCGGCGATAGCAGCGCAACGTTTTCTTGATGGCCAAAATTGGCCCACAAGGTAAGTTAAATATGGACTTTAGATTTACAAAAGAACAGGAAAGCTTTCGGAGCGAAGTCAGAGCGTTTTTGGTCGACAACCTGGGGCAAGACTGGCAAGGTGTCGTGCCGGACGACTACTTCACCGATGAGAACTGGACGCTGATCCGTGGCCTCACTGGCAAGCTGGTCGACAAGGGCTGGCTGACACTAGCGTGGCCAACCGAATACGGTGGCCAGGACCGTCCTCACATCGAGCAGATGATTTACAACGAGGAGACGGCTTACTTTCGAGCGCCAATGCGAGACACCAGCATGGGGACCCACATGGTCGGCCCGTCGATCATGATGTACGGCTCAGACAAACAGAAGGACCAGTATCTATCGGAGATCGCCGATGGCTCAGCCGTGTACTGCCAGGGCTTCAGCGAACCCGAGGCCGGCTCCGATCTGGCGTCGTTGCAGCTTAGTGCAGTCGAAGATGGCGACGACTTTGTACTCAACGGTTCCAAGGTCTGGACCAGCGGCGCGCACAAGGCTAACCGCTGCTACCTCATGGCACGCACCGAGCCTGACGCTCCCAAGCATCGCGGCATCAGCATGTTCATCGTGGACATGGACACACCGGGCATCGAAGTGCGGCCCATCATCAATATGCACAACGTCCACTACTTCAACGAGGTCTTCTTTGAGAACGTGCGAATTCCCAAGCAGAGCATGATCGGCGAGACGAACCGGGGCTGGTACGTGGCCGCCACTACGCTGGACTTCGAACGCTCCGGTGTTGGGCGTTATGCAGGCAATCGTCGCGACCTTGAAGAGCTAATTACCTTAGCACGAGCGCTCAAGTTGAACGGCAAGTCGCTGAACGACGACCCCAAGTTCCGCCGGCGCATCGCTGAGTTGTGGATGACCAACGAGGCGGGCAAGCTAGTCGCCTACCAGGTGGCGTGGATGCAGAGCCAGGGACTGGTGCCCAACAAAGAGGCATCGGTCTCCAAGCTGGTGGGCAGCGAGATTAACCAGAAGATCAGCGACCTGGGTATGAAAATGCTGGGCATGTACGGAGCGCTGGAAAAGGGGTCCAAATGGGCGTACCTACAGGGGCGCATAGCTTCCCAGTGGATGAACTCCTACTCCCTAACACTGAGGGCAGGCACCTCGGAGATTCAGCGCAACATCATCGCATTTCGGGGCCTCGGCCTCCCGCGCGGCTAGGGCAGGTCTGATGCTACTGGGACTGACTCCTTGGCTGCTGGTGGCCCTGGGTGGGTCGTTGGGGGCGGTGTCCCGCTACGGCATCGACCGGATCATGATCAGCTTTGTGGGTCCCACGGTGCTTGGGACTTTCGCAGTCAACATCACAGGATCGTTCCTGCTGGGCCTGTTTCTCACGCTATCCGATGAGCGCTTCGGCTGGTCGCCTGAGCTACGGGTACTGGTGGCAGTGGGCTTTCTGGGTTCCTTCACCACCTTCTCCACTCTAACAGTGGCCAGCCTTCAACTGGCAGGCAGCGGGGAATGGTCTCGCGCCGTGACCAACGTTGTTGGCAGCATCGTCGTAGGCCTAGTGGCGGCGTTCCTGGGCATAGCGGCAGGTCGGTCGGTTTAGAACAGGACTTCAACCCTGCATGCGGTCATAAACCGCCCGACGCACCACGTCAGCGTCTGATTTCTCAACTCAACAACTTATTTCTTCTGAGAGCTCTCTTCGTCCAGTTCTGCTCGCATCTCGTCGATCTCCTGACGCGACGACGGATAGTGCCCGTAACAGGCTCGCACGAATGCTGCTGTGGCCTTTCGCGCCAGGCTAGGCGACAGAACGCTGGCCAGTGCCGACTGATGCTCTTTGGGCGTGGCGTTGGGCAGCCTGGGCTTGCCGCGTTCATCAGCCATTACTAGCATGCCAAAGTAGACGCGGAACACGTCCACTATATTGGGATCGCCACTGGGCACTCTAAACAGCTGGGCTGTTTTCTTGTTACGCCGAAGTCCCGACGGCAATAGGCCCAGCAGCAGCTTCACGAAATCGGAAGCTGCGCCTACCTCTTCAGCAATCGAGTCTCGCATCCCGTCATCCATCCGACGTCCAGAATCTTGCCGACGGCGGAAGGCCTTTGCCAGCAGGAACAGCACAGCAATAGTGATCGCTATGACAAGGGACCATTGCAAGATCTGCAAAAATGTCTCAGCTACTGGCTCCTCGGCAGTGCCATCCCTCAACGCTTGAAGCTGTTCCCCAACGCCTATGGGATTCAGCAGCGTCTCCTGGCCCGGCTGTGGCTGTATGGTGCCCTGGATAAAGCCGTATAACCATCTGGCCAACAGGTCGACAAGAAAAGCCAGCGGCATGATGAGGACGAAGAAGACCACTGTTGCAATGGCGTTGAGCACAAACAGCACGGGCGAAGCGATGACGGACAATACGCTGCCCTGAAGCAGGCTGAACAGCAGTCCAACAGACAGAACTGCTCCCACCATGATCCCTATGACGCGAGTCCACGCCCGACCTACAGTCGCTTGCATAGAGGCGGGGGCCAGATGCGCAATACTCATGCCGGCAATACTGGCGGCAAAAAAGACGAACATTACGGGGAAGATATTCAGGTCGGCGGTATGGAAAATGTCAGTCAGGGTGGCGATTGCAAAGGCGAGTATGCCAACCTTGAAGCTGCCTGAAAGGCTATTCTCAGGCAATTCCATTGCCGCCAGGTGACCGCCACGCCACCACAGAAACGCACCGACAAAGCTGCCAACTACAGCTTGAAATATGAACTCAGCCGACTCCTCGCCAAAGGCCAGGGCGGCCAACCAGCCGAAGTTTATGCCCAGAAGTATCGGCTCAACCTGCGTGCCAACGACCAGAAACACCACCACCACGCCGGTAATCATTTGCACAACGTATGCTGCCACCGTGGGCACTAGAAGGTACTGCAGGAAACGGACCACCAGTAGCGACACCAAAGACACAGCCAGCATCGCGACCCATGTCATTGGGCTGCCGGTAGCGCCCAGCATCAACCCTATCACACCAGCCAGGGCGAATAGCCAGGAAGCCTCCTCCAGTAGCAGTGCCCCCAGTACCAGCCTATCTTGGAGCGAACTCATCTTCTAATTCCATTCTGGCAAAATGATCATTGAGTTGGTGGACTACTATGCCGTCCGCCATCTGAGGGCAGTCGTCGTCGCCGACGTACAACACCACAA
Source organism: uncultured Chloroflexota bacterium (assembly GCA_913046025.1). Next base: position 733 of record CAJWRP010000183.1, on the reverse strand, counting down.
TGCCATACCCACTGGCCTTGGCCCGGCGCAAAACGTCCGCCATATCCTCTGTGATAAAGCCGCTGACAATAACTATAGTTGCGCCCAACGGAAACTTCTGCCAGTTCTCCCCTAGTTGAGAATCCATGGAACCCATGGCGATAGGACGCACTGTAGCCAAGGCCTCAAGTATGAACGACAACTGCTCATTAGATCGGCTTGCAGACAGTCGCATGGGCCTGTCTGCAAGCACCGGTGTGCCGTTAGAAAACAGGCCAACGCTGTACTGCTGCTCGGCGGCATAACTTGCCACAGAAGCTGATGCGGTAATCACTCGCTCAAGAAAAATTGGCGAATAGCCTTCCCAGTAGTGGGCAGTAGTATCGACGGCCACAACCAGAATCAGCGTCATAGTGGAGCTAGGCTCGAAGGTCCTGACCTGGAGCTGCTGCATCCTTGCCGTGGCCTTCCAGTCGACTATCTTCAGGGGGTCCCCCAAGTTGTAATCCCGAAGGCCCATGGGGCGCGATGCATCCTCATAAATCCGTATACCGCCCTTATTTTCGCCCAGAGGCCGACCGTAAGGCAGACCTAGCTCGGGTAAAGGAACGATCTTGGGGTACACCAGGATGTAATCTTCGCCGCGCTGTTCAATGGTGCTCTTGAACAGACCCAAGAGGTCGCCGCTCTCCAAGCGTACCGGTCCGAGACGATAAAAGCCCCTCTTGGTGCACTTGAACTGGTATTGCCATCG
>CAJWRP010000182.1 GCA_913046025.1 uncultured Chloroflexota bacterium | reverse complement strand
ACCGAAGAGAGCAAACGAAGCCCGTAATTGAACGCCAACATATATCTGGTCGAGAGCTTGTCGGAAAATATGCCCCACAGCAGGTTGCTAAATCCTGATGCTAGAAAACCTATGCTGACAGCGCCCACCGCTGTGGTTGGCGTGAGGCCTTTCTGTACGAAGTACGGCACAAGATGCAGGGTAACTCCCGAGCTTGCGATGCCCACCGAGAACGTCGATAAGAGAATGAGAATCAGCGCAGGATGCCGAATGGCCTCCGTCAGCGTCCAGTGATCCTCGTCGTCGGCGACTGCAGCGTCCGGGCCGCGATCTCTCACGACCGCTCTCGGTAAAGTCGAAGCCCCGTCTATGTTCAGGCCAAGGTCCTCCGGCTGGCGTCGGACAAGAAAAAGCGTTGGTAAGACGCCAATGATCATCATTACTCCAGCGAGTATTAGCCAAGCCACTCGCCAGCCAATGGCGTCTATGGTCAGCTGCGCAATCAAGGGAAGAAGCGCACCGCCGACGGAGGTAACGAAGAACAGGATGGCCAGCGTCCGCCCTCTTAGTCTCAGAAACCACTTGGAGATAGCGGGAGGTGACGATGGCTGGATGAAGCCTTGGTCGGCCAGCCTCGCCAGTCCAAAGGCGAGGTAGAACCAGACCAAGGTCTGCATTGCAGCCAGGTTCAGCATGGCAACGATCACCATTATCCCGCCGACGACCAGGGGAATGCGTGCTCCAATACTGTCCGTTAGTCTACCCGCAAAAATGGCAGTTGCGGCGCCAAGCAGCGCACCGATACTGGTTGCCCCTGCTATCTGAGTGCGTGTCCAACCGAACTCATCGGCGAAGGGGAGGACGAATACAGTGAGAACGCCAATTGTAGTCGCGCCGTTGGCAAAATTGATGCCGGACACGCCTGTTAGGACGTGCCAGCCATGGTAAACTTTTCCTCCTTGGCGCATCTTTATATCATGGGCGGTGTTGCACTCATATGCAACATTCAACTGCTGCTTTATTGACGCTGGATATTGCCACTGCTACACTCGCCCCGCGAACTAACCATCGTCAATTTGCAGTGCATATGGAAAGTGCGTAATGCGCTGGCTATTCCACAAAACCGGAGGGGATATGATAGGTGTATTGACCCATCACTGGGCCAAAGAGGAAAAACTTCAAGTGGCTCGTGATCTGCTAGATGGCAACGGGGCGGCACAGAGCAGGGCTCCTGGCTTTGTTAGTAGAGAGACCTACTTTTCCCTGAGCGAGCCTACCAAGATCACCACTATGGTCAAGTGGGACAGCAACGAGATATATGATCAGTGGAGGTCCAGCCCGGAGCGAGCGGCGGCGATGACGGGGGCGGATGACCTCTGGTCTCAGCCAGCAGAGTCCGAGCGCTTCGAGGCGGTTTAGGTTCAGATGAGGACATCTCCAAGCTAAGTGGTAAGGCCCTATCGGCTATCACCGTCGGCCGCTGGACCATTCTCTAAGCCATCCACTCTGGGGATCCATAATCGCTTGCTGGTCGACCAGGTGGATGATATCCGAATAGTTCAGCCCTTTAGAAGAGGTATCCACTCTGGCAAGGCCTTCGTACAGAAATAGGGCGTTCGCCATGAGTTGACCAACGTAAACGTAGCGGAGATGGCGTCCATTCTTGCCTTGCTCGATCAAGTCTTGTTCGAGCCAAACCTGTTGGCCTTCGACAATATCTCGATTGCGCTCCAAGGCCTCAATGTCAAATGGCTCTGAACCATCTGCGGGGATCTCCAGTACCGGGGCATCAATGCCAAGGTAACCCACAATCATCAGGCCGTTATTGGTGGACACCTCGATAGTATCGTCGTCGAATATCTTAATGACGTCGGCTGTTTCCATATTTTTAGTGTGGTAGCCGCGTCCAGGTGAGTTGTCAATAATCCTGTCCACCGCTTCCTTTGCCAGAATGGCGAAATCGTCTAGAGGTAGGGCTTCGATCTTGCTTTGTTGAGGCCAGGAAAAATCGAACACAGAATGCATTCGCGCGGCTAAGCCCCATCTGATTGAGCCGACAATCATTACTATCCAAAAAACGAGTGTATATCGCACATAGCGATGATTACTCTTTTATTAATGAAAAGCATTGTAGCAACCCCCAAATTATTGTAATAAGAATAGGCGCGATGTGTGTGTTTGACGGCTTTATAGGCTGAGAGTATGCTAGCGCCACCTATTTCAGGAGGCTCCAATGATGCAGAACCAGTCCACAGTTACCAACCTCGTCAAGAGCGAAGCAAGGGCGTCCAGCGGAATGGTCGCTACTAAGGATCCCGAAGCCACCAGGGCCGGCCTGGAAATGTTGAAAAATGGAGGGAATGCAGTAGATGCTGCCGTAGCTGCCTGCTTTGCAGTGGGCGTGGTGGAGCCTGCGTCGAGCGGGATAGGTGGAGGAGGATACCTTGTCTACCAGATGGGTCAGGTAGGTGGTGTAATAGGCTTCCCTATGCGGGGCCCATTGGCCGCAACCCCGGATATGTTCCAATTGACCGGAGAGGGCGCCGTGGGGAACTTCGGCTGGCCGGCAGTCACCAACAACGAGAATATTGAAGGCTACAGGTCCATAGCGACCCCAGGTGCGGTTGCAGGCTTATGCGAAGCACATAGCCGATTCGGCAGGCTGCCTCTGAAAGACGTTGTTGCGCCTGCTGTCCGCCTGGCTAGAGAGGGCTATGCACCAGGGTGGCACAATCTCTACGCCATGGGAACTCTGGCCGGAATGCTATTCAAGTATGAAGAGCTTCGCCGAGTTCTAATGCCAGGAGGCAACATGCCAATAGGCGATCTAACGAATCCCGCTAGTCTAAAGCAGCCTGAGCTAGCAAACATTCTTGAAGCCATTGGTCGGGAAGGCCCCGATGCCTACTACAAGGGCGACTTTGCACAGGCCATGACTGCTGATATCCAGGCGAACGGCGGTATTCTGTCCATGAACGATTTGGCTCAGTACAAGCCTTTCGTATGGGACAGGGGCTTGGAGTTCTCCTATCGAGGATACACCGTCAGGGTCCCACCCTTTGCGAGCGCCGGGATTACCAGTGCCATGACGCTGAAGCTTCTTGACGGTTTTGATATTTCCTCTATGGGGCATAACAGTGAGGAGATGCTGCACACGTACATCACGTGCGCGCGTTTGGCGTATGCAGACCGGTTCGAATATGTGGCGGACCCCGAGTTCGCAGAAGTGCCTTGGAATGGCCTTGTGTCTGATGAGTACATTGCTCGCCGGCGGGCAGAAGTCACAGCGCACACGGCAAATCAGTTCCTGCCTGGAGACCCCTGGGTGGAAGAGGGACGCCGTCCGGAAAAGGTGCTGGCTTCCAGCAGGCCAGGATTCGATAATGGCACAACCCACCTGTGCGTCATCGACGGTGACGGTAACGCCGTCTCCATGACAAACACCATCATGTCGGGCTTTGGCTCAGGCATTATTCCCAAGGGTACCGGCGTGGTCATGAACAACGGCATGATGTGGTACGACCCAGTGCCTGGCCGTGTTAACTCCATTGCTTCTGGCAAGTTCCCACTGAATAACATGACGCCCGCGCTGGTCATGGACTCCGACGGGGTCAAGTTGGCTGTGGGAGCTTCTGGTGGAAGGCGCATAACCAACTGTGTAACTCAGCAGATTATCAAGATTCTTGACTTTGGCATGGGGCCGCAGGCAGCGATAGACTCCCCTAGGTTGGACTGCAGCATGCCTTTCACCAGCGTGGACCCCAGGTATGATGCAGCTCTGCTTTCCGCTCTGGAAGGCAGGGGGCATACGCCAAGGGTCATCGGTGGGGGGCAGGTTGAGGCGGGCTTTGCCAGCTTCGCCAGTCCGGTGGCCATCCTGCGAGGCGATGACGGCTTGACTGCAGGGGTAGATTCTTTCCATTCGGCATACGCCGAAGGTATCTAGGAGTAGCGCATTGCCTGGACTTACGACTGAACAGTTGTATGAATTCTTGACGACCGGTCGACCCATCTTGAAGCTTGGCACCATAGGGCCAGAGGGTTGGCCTTACGTCTGTCCTCTCTGGTTCGACTACGATGGGGAGACGTTTACCGTTGCAGGGCGACAGGCGGCGAAATGGGTGGCCAATATAAAGGCCAATTCAAAGGTGTCGGTGTGTATCGACACGTACGACTCGCCCTACACCAGGGTCATCATGGAGGCCGACGCGGTCATAGAGGACGATGCCTGGCTGCATTCGGCGCCTACGAGGGCAATACGCTACCTGGGCCAAGAAGAGGGCATGCGCTATTTCAACAGCACAAAAGACGAGCCCCGCTGTTTTATAAGGATAACCCCTCGAACGGTGAGCACCTGGACGGGCGGTGGCTGGCACCCTAAATACCGATTTTTGAATAGTTAGCTTAGAGGTTAATAGGTTGCACTGCTTTTTTGAACCACGTGGGCAACATGGCCACGCAAGACAGTTAGCTTATTAATAATTGGGTTGACGAAGAATTATTCCGCCATATCCATATGGGTTCGCATACGATTCGCCAAAGTCGGGCAAGATAGCAGTGCTAGCGCTCAGGACTCCAGATAATTAGTCCTTGCCTACCAGGTTCAACGTCCCTGATGGCGAGCCCGTCCGATGTCTCAATCAGTAGGTCTTGTATAGCCTTCTTCAATCGATCGTCCTGTTCTGTATTAGGTTTCACGTAAAGGCGATTTAGTAGCTGGTCGTGTGCGTGCTCGTGGCTCTCAAAAGTCTGCTGCGGTGATGGCTCGAACATCTCGACATCTGGGTAAATACCCATCTCCCAGAGTAAAGGCATGAGTTCCGATAGCCCTGGCATATCGATGCGCTCTTCGCCGTGTACAGGAAGCCAGAACGGCGACAGCCGTGAAATTGGCGCTCGCGTGAAGCACAAGATCATGACCTGCTGTTTGGCGTGCTCAGCTAGTTTGCGGATGAAAGGCTCTGCGTCGGCCACACCGTAGAGGACGTGGGCACATATCACCACATCGGCCGGCGCAGTCCTGGCCTCTTCCCAGAGGCTTTGCACCACGGAGACATTGGTAATTCCCGACTGCTGCGCCTCTTCCTGAAGCTGCTCGATCATGCTCTCGGAGGGTTCGGCGACGGTGACGTGGGAAGCCTTCAATGCCAGAGGCAAAGCAATTCGACCCGCACCACCTCCAACGTCTAGCACTGTTGATGTGGGACTTATTTTAGACAAAATCTTGTCTATGACAGGATCGTCTGTACGCCCGGGGTCTTGTCGGAAGTACTGCGCATAAGGTCTCCAGAAGTCGGCCGAAGACCACTGGGCCTTGGCCTGCACGGCTTCCGACTGGGCATGGTGCGTTTCAACCTGATGCTTCCAAGAATCGATTGCAGAGGTCAAGGGATTACTCCTAATTTCAGCAGTACCGCTGGTGCAACTCCAATTATTACAGCGGACCGGTGCTATTGCCAACTATGTGACCAGATTATAGGCCGATTAAGCTGATATCTATTGGATGCCATTTCGTTGCATCCGGGTTGGTGGGAGTGTATCCTTCTTACGCTATGGATTACGCACGTTATATAGATACCCCATTCTCTTGGGCCATTGTTGGCTTCATTATAGGAATCATCCTCGGCGTAAATAGCTTGTCGGTGATATTGCTCGCCGTTGGACTAGGGCTTTTCCTGCTTTACCTCAAGAAGCACGGCCCTGCTGAGGAATGGTCGGAGGGCTGGCTATTTGCCGGTGGACCTTCGTTCATTATCGGCTG
>CAJWRP010000181.1 GCA_913046025.1 uncultured Chloroflexota bacterium | reverse complement strand
CTGCGCTATGCTCTTCATCGACTGCGCGATGGCCGTGTCGGCGTATTCGACGGTGGAGGAGTACTTCTTCGGCGCCGTCCTAAGGGTATCAGCGCCCCTGAGAGCATCGGCCCCGGTCTGCCCTATGAACTGCGACACTGCATCGTGGGCCATCGCACTGCCGTAGATCTGTGAGAAAGCATTTAGAGCTAACTCTCGTGCATTTTCCCCTTTGACGTCCGGAAGCAGCCCATAGGTTTCAAGGTCGCCCACCGATGCGACCGGGACACCCTTACATGACAGGGCACGAGGAAGCCCGCGTCCGAAGTTCACACCTGTGAGGACATTCTCGGCTGCAGGGTCAAGCTCCCTTAGCGTACGACCGAGCCAGCCAGAGCCTCCTATGCCTTCAGACTCAGCGGTATGCCAGATATCCATGGAACGGAAGTGGGATCTATTGGGTTTGGGATATCCGATGCCGTTGAGGACGGCGACCTTCCCCTCATCCCAGAGCTTCTTGATAGGGGACATGCTCGGATTGAAGCCCAGCTCGTCGTTGAGCTTGAGTACCTGATCCTGTTCAATCCTGACGTCTTGCCGCCAGTCATAGTACAGGTCGCTGCTATAGGGCACCACTGTGTTCAGGGCGTCGTTGCCGCCGCTAAGCTGGACGACCACGACTGATCGTTCCGATTTCGCAGATGTCATTCTCGTACCCCTCAACTAACTGAATGTTTCTTCTGATTCCCGTATCGATTGACTACTTTGGAGTTCTTCGATAGACATGCCGTGTAGTCGGCATTCAGGACGCGCGCTCAAATACTTGTATCCTGTGGCGGTTCTCTTCGGTAACGTAAAGTCGACCGGCATCGTCAAGCAACACGGAAACCGGCCCCCAAAAAAGCTTCTCTATGTGAGAGGACTCTTCGTGCGGATCGTCGTTGAAGAACTCTATCTCAGGCTCCAAGTTGGCCCTCAACCGCGCTTCCGCTTCTTCTACGTTGACCCTAAGAAAATCCTCGGCCCAAGTCGAGTTCGTCGCCTCTCCCCTTAACTTCTGCACGAACAAGCCTTCAGAGTTTAATATCTGTACGCGCTCGTTCCCCCAGTCAGCGACGTAAATGTAACCGTCGGCATCAACCGCGACGCTGGCCGGTCTTACAAACTGTCCGTTCTCGCGGCCTGTTCCGCCGTATTGGGCCACAAACTGTCCATCGGGAGAAAATCTCTGTACGCGGTCATTGCCCCAGTCGGCGACGAATATCTCTCCATCAGCGTTGGTTGCTAGGCCCCAAGGCAGGTCGAACTCCCCCTTGCCGTCGCCGGAGGTGCCAAAAGCCGATAGAAACGTTCCATCCTTCGTAAACCTCTGGATCCGGTGGTTCCAGGTATCAGACACGAGTATGTTATTATCCGAATCGAATGCGATGCCCGAGGGTCCGTTAAGCTCTCCTTCACGGCCGCCGCGAGTACCCCATTTGGAGACGAATTCGCCAGACGCAGTGAAGATGATAATTCGGTGAAGCTGCTCGTCGCTCACGTATACTCGATCTTCAGCGTCGGTGGCCACACCACAGGGCCAGAGGAACTCTCCGTCGCCGTCACCCTTCGCGCCAAAAACACCAAAATACTCACCTTCTGCATTGAGCACTGTGACTCTGAGAGTGTCAGCGGGTGCCCTTTCCGATGACCGACTTATTACGTAGATGCGGCCATCTCTGGACATCGCGGCATCCATGGGATAGTAAAAGCCGCGACCGCGCATTGTTGTCATTCCAACTGTGCCACTGTACTTAAGGAACTGTGTCTGTTCGAGTTTTGCAGTGGTCATCGTCTCTCCTTTTTAAGTAACCTCCCCCTCATGCCAGGCAGACAGTGTCAAGCGTGTCGTCGTTGGGTGCGTCAGTCGCCGCGTCACGCACGCTGGAATTCGGGAGTGGCAGCGATCAATTGGACGACACCAGCTACACGGCGCTTGACGTCTTCACCGACATCAGGACCTTCAATATGAATATCCCCTTCCTCCGCGGCGTACTCTACGAGTCTCGAACGCGTATCCTCATGGACCGAGATAGCACCCAAATGGTCCAGGCAGAGATCAACCAAACGATCGGGCGCTAAAACGCCACCGTTGTCGGCGGTCAGACGTCTCATAAGCGCATGTGAGCCAGGGGTCCCAGTATCGCCCAGCTCCTCAGTCGCGAAGTTCATTCTCTCAACCAACGCTCCAGTGTCGATCCAAGCCAAACCTCCATCCCAACCTTCGACCGAAGGAGGGTTGCTCAAAGTCTGGCCCATGAACTCCATTCGCATTCTCTTTTCAATCGTTTCGTAGCGTGGCTTGTCCATAGTCTCTGTCAGTCGAAGTACCCCCGTCACGAGATCTGAGGGGCTTTTGACCTTCTGGTACCAGCAACTCTCTGACTTGAAGAAGTCGGAGTTGAATAGCACCTGTAACATTGAGCGTATGTCGTAATCGTTGTCGAAGTAGGCCTGGGACAGGACATCTATGGCCTCCGGATCGCGAGGGGGCTGGTATGGCCACTGAGGCACGGGTGGCTCATCGGAAACAAAGAAGTTGTACAAGTGTCTGGATATGAACCTTGCTGTTGCTTCCTGTTGGCAGATAATGTCTATAACGTCGTCGCCATTGAATTTGCCCTTCCGACCCAAAAAATTCTTCTCACCGTCATCGTGGTCCTCTGGGCGGAACTCGAAGTGCCACGAGATGCGACCGTAGGGCCAGTCGGAGTCCCTATTCGATCGCAGTTCCATGTACTCACGATTTCCGATCGTCCAGCCGGTAAAAGCGCGGGCACATTCCTTCACGTCATCTTCCGTATAGTTTCCTACACCCATCGAGAAGAGTTCCAGGAGCTCCCTACCGTAGTTTTCGTTGATGGCTTCTTTGTGGTTTTGTTGGTTATCCAGCCATATGATCATGGCTGGATCCTTGGACAGCTCAAGCAGCAGGGTTCTCAGGCTTCCCATAGCGTAGCGTCTAAACATTCTAATTTGATCGGAGAGAGGTTTGGCGTTAATGACCTTGGGATATCCAGTTGCGAATATGCCATGCCAGAACAGAGTCATCTTCTCCAGGAGTGGAGCGTTCGTGGTCGTCATTCGGTACAGCCATGCGTCTTTCCCGCTTCCTCCCAATAACATACTAGACTCATCCGGATGGAACCTGCGGATAAGGTATTCGGGCATGCTGATAGGTTTGCTGGTATCCAGCAACCGCGCGACGGTCATCTCATATCCGTCGCGAGCGTATGTTTCGAGTTCTTCGCGAGTTGCGCCGAATCCCGCTCGACGCATTAAGTGTGCCAGTAGTTGTAAAGTGGAATTTTCCATGTCATCACCTCTTTGGGCGTAAGGTATTCCATGGAGTTTATGATAGGAACCGTCGCAAATCAATTGTGGCTTGGTCGGAGAACGGAAAAACTGGTGTCAGCGGTTGACACTTGCTCAATCGATTGACCCACAGATGCTAAGGTCGGACGGGCCGATTCTTTAGGCGAATTACGGTATCATGCCAGACATGAAACTTAGGAGGCGAACGTGACAGTCAACACGGCTAAGCAGAAGATGTTGAACGGTGAGCCCGCTATAGGCGTAGAGGTGAATCTTGGGTCACCGCTATCGGCGGAGCTACTCTCTCCCCTGGGATTCGACTTCATACTGGTCGACAACCAGCATGGGGCTTGGGAGGACGAAGGCTCCATGTATGCCTTCAGGAGCATTAGCCTGGGAACAGCCATGCCGATGGCCCGTGTCCGTAGAAACGAGTTCGGTGCCATCGGACGCCTCCTCGACAGGGGAGCGATGGGGATCGTCGTGCCCATGGTCAACTCAGTCGAAGAGGCGAAGGCGGCTGCAGAGGCCACCAGGTATCCACCTATTGGCGGACGCTCCGGAGGAGCATTCGCGACGGGGTTCCTTGGTCCCGACTACATGAGTTGGGCCAACGACGAGATATTCGTGGCGATTCAGATCGAATCTGTACGGGCAGCGGAGCAGGCTGAACAGATCCTGGCCGTTGATGGCATCGACGGATGTTGGATTGGGCCGGGCGACCTAAGCATGTCCATGGGGGTAGACCTGGCCACGGATAAGGGCAGAGAGGCCCATGAGGCCCTGATATTACAGGTATTTGAGGCCTGTAAGAGGGTCAACAAGATCCCCGGCATATACACTCCCAGCGCCTCAGAAGCACTGAGACGCGCCGACCAAGGAGGGCTCTTCATGACGTCGGGTGGCGACGGGCCCTGGGTAGTTGAAGGGGCCAAGGAGACGCTGAGACAGCTAGGTCGGCTGGACTGACGCCGCCGGATTGATTGCCGATCTTTGTTCCAGATATGGTGAAAACGAGAAACGATGCCCTTAAGAAGCACCCATCGCCTGTTTTCGGCAGAAGTCTGACGTCAATACCAACCTTTAGTGCGCTCGCCAATCGCGACTTCAGATTGATGTGGTCGTCGAATGTATTGTCGTATAACGCGCGCTGGATGCAGATGTTCATTCTGACCCTGTTCGTACTGGAACGAACGGGATCACCGTTCTTTGTCGCACTGGTCGGCTTTTTCGGAATGGTGTCTATGCTGGTGCTTGGGCTGTTCGGCGGCCTCCTGGCAGACAAAGTTTCACGCAAGCATTTACTTATCGCGACTCAAACGGCGAATTTGGTTGCCGGCTTGGCAATGATGATTCTGCTATTCGCGGAGATCGGACTCGCATACAGATTTCTCCCGTTCTGGTTTGCATACGTTATTTTGCTAGTTTCCGGAACAGGGTGGGCTCTCGATATGCCTTCACGCAGATCGATAGTGTTTGATCTGCTTGGCAAAGAGCAAGTGACAAAAGGAATTGCCACTGACTCAATAGGTATGCACTCCAGCATGATGCTCGGGCCGATTCTTGCGGGCGTCCTAACGTCCTGGATCGGATTTAGCGGTGGATACTTGGTCATCACGGCGTTCTATTTTGTATCGGTGGTTTTGATGGCACTAGTTAGGGTGCCAAAGTCAAAGTCCACGATTGAACGATCAGACATTACCAGAAATTTGATGGAAGGATTCAAGTACGTAAGGCAAAACGAGACAATTCTGGCCACGGTTCTTATAACCATACTCATGAACGTACTGTTATTCCCTTACCAGCAGATGGTTCCTATTATCGCGACAACGGTTCTTCGCATTGAACCATGGCAAATAGGATTCCTAATGGGTGCGCAAGGGGTTGGTTCGCTTGCCGGGGGAATCATGATTGCCTCCGCATCGAACATTCGAAATCAAGGACGGATCTATCTCTATGGCTCCCTTCTTGCTCTAAGCATGGTGCTCTTGTTCTCGTTTTCCAACTGGTACTCCTTGTCGCTTTCGTTACTCATAATACTGGGACTTGGTTCGGCAGGATTTGGCACTATGCAGTCCACGATCATCATTTTGGTGGCCAAAGACGAGATGCGAAGCCGCGCGCTTGGGGTGTTAACCTTTGCGATTGGAACGGGACCGATCGGCGCATTGATTGTCGGTTCAGTCGCGGAAAGTATAGGCCCGCAGAATGCGATTGGCATCAACGCGATAGCAGGGCTTCTGACGGTCGGACTGGTGGGCCTTCTATTCTCGTCCCTGAGGAAAGAGATCACCGAGGACAGCCCCTCAGAGGGAGAACCTGCCTCGACACCTTCCAATCAATCATCCGTTGAAGGAGGGAGAGAGTAGGTGTAGAGGTTTACGCTTCGCTGCTCTCATCTTCCAAGTTT
>CAJWRP010000180.1 GCA_913046025.1 uncultured Chloroflexota bacterium | reverse complement strand
TACAGAACGCTTCATCTTGCCGTGTACTGTTCGTTTCACGTCATCCTTGCTCCAGCCGTCCCATACGCTGCTTTCGCCAGCGACGATCAACGTTAGCTCGCCCTGCCGGACTATAGCGCTGCTATCGTTAGTGGAGCCGACGGTAGAAAGCGACGTGCCGAGGGTGCCAGCCACATCAGCGACAGTCGTCAGTATATTCTCGGGTCCTCCGCTGGTGCGAGCCTGTCGCGGCCCGTCGCATGCAAATACCGTGACGGCGCTCTGCTCAGCGGAGAAGCCGCGTTCCACGTGAAGAGGCGTCCAGTGAGTCTCCGTCTCAGCCTCTGCGATGCAGTAGCTGTACTTGCCGGGATTGCCCAGAATGCTGCGGTCGAACAGCCCTGGAATGGCTGCACAGGCGTTCATCAAAATGAGCCTTACTGCCCTTCCTATGGTGGCGTTGGCCCTGTTTCCGGGCCCGAAGAGGTTGTTTCTGGAGTTGATGCCCAGTTCGCAGGCCACAGTACCATTAACAATCACTAGGATTGCAGACCCACCCAGACTGGACGATGGCCCGACCAGATTGAATAGGGGGTCCAGCATAGCCTCAGCGGCAGCTAACACCACGGGAAAATACTCTGGTTTGCAGCCTGCCATGACTGCATTGGCTGCAATCTTGCCCACGGTGATTTCTCGACGACGCTCCGGAAGTTTGCCCACCAACTCGTCGGCTGGCCTTCCTGCAATTTCCAGAAACTGCCCTACCCTGTCCTCGGTGGGAGGCACTACAGGAAGCCCGTCGGTCCATCCCATCTCGTAAATCTGTTCTATGGCATCGACGGGGTCATCCCACTCGATTTCTTGGACGTCCTTCGAGCCTGTGCTCATAGCTGGTCCCCTTGCTGTCGGTTTTGTCAGGTTACGAGGCAAAGCTAGCACACGCCTACATGCAGGTCAACGAAGCCGGAACACAACTGTCTTGACAGTGCTTTCGGCATGCCATAGGCTGTCGAGCGACCGCAATCGGCGGTCGTATTTTGATAGAAAAGAGAGGAGTCCGCCAAGTGGCTTTTGCATTTGAGCATGTACATCTCAAGGCGCCAGACCCAGAGAAGACAGCAAATTGGTATGTCGAGGCGTTCAATTTCACCATCGTTAGCGACCGGGTGCGCCCATCGGGAGACCGTTTCATAGAGTGCAAAACGACTGATGGCATCATCATAAGGATTTCCGGAGTACGAGACGGTGAAACCCTGGGCCCTGGTGACGCTGACGCACATTTTGGTCTGGAGCACTTCGGTATAACCGTGGATGATATGGATTCCGAGCTTGAGCGACTTAAAGGCCTGGGAGCCGTGGTAGCCGAAGGTCCCAATCCTGGTAGCCGCCCCGGCAGTCAGGTGGCTTTCATCAAAACGCCAGACAACACTCGCATAGAGGTAATGCAGCTAGGTAGCTAGGTCATTTATCTTCTTAAATAGTTCGATCTTTCCCGATGTTTGAAAGGGGAATTCATGCTTGAGCGATTCTTGGGGGCGATGCGCCTGGACCCGCACACATTTGAAGATGTGGAGGCTGACTCTAGTGCGACGATGCAGGCAGTGCTGGTAGTGATCATAGTGGCCGTGGCTGCTGGCATAGGGGGTCTCAGTGGCGGGATTTCGGGCCTAATAATCGGCATAGTGTCGGCCGTGGTGCAATGGGTGCTGTGGGCTTTCGTAACATTAATTCTGGGCACAACGATATTCAATACGCCTGAAACTCATGCTGACTGGGGCCAACTGGCGAGGACAACTGGGTTCGCCCAGGCACCTGGAATACTACGCATATTTGGGATTATCCCGTTTCTAGGTGGAGTCATCGTATTCGTCGCCTTGATCTGGCAAATTGTCGCAATGGTAATCGCAGTAAGGCATGCATTGGATTACACGTCCACCTTCAGGGCAGTCGGAGTCGTCCTGGTAGGGTCGGTAATCATAGCCATACCTTATCTTATATTGTTTGCCGTAATGGGAGGGGGTGGGCTGGCATAGAGCGCACTGTAAATCTATGATCGCGAACTCACAAATGGAGTATTGACAATGGCACGAGAGACATTTTTTACCAATCCAGATAACAAGCCTGCGGGATTCTCCCCGGCCACCAGGGTCGGCAATCAGGTTTTCATTTCTGGGCACGTTTCGGTGGATGCCCAGGGCAATATAGTCGGAGAAGGCGACGCGGGAGCACAGTCCGAGCAGGTATTCAAGAATCTGGAGGCAGCGCTTACTGTTGCGGGCGCTACATGGGGCGACGTAACGAAGATAACTTGCTTCATGCTTCATCGGGAGGATTACCCTGCGTACGCCGCTGTCAGGCTACGCTACTTTCCGGAGAACGGGCCCGCGAGCAGCACAGTATTCATACCGGGTCTGGTCAGGCCAGAATACCTGATTGAGATCGAGGCCATTGCGGTTCTGGAGTAGGTTGCTATTCCGTGTAAACACCGGAGTTGGAAAGTATGTGGCAAGTGAAAATGGAGCTTTAATAGGATGATACAGAAGTATGGCTGAGGATTGTATATTCTGCAAAATATTCTCCGGTGAGATTCCAAGTGAGAAGCTGTTGGAAGCTGAGGACTGTTTCGTGATACGAGACATTGCCCCTAAGGCGCCAACACATCTGCTCATCATACCGAAGCAGCACTTTACGTACCTCTCTGGCATGACGCCCGAGTTTCAGCCCTTGATTGGCTCCATGTTCGATGCGGCGCGCGAGATGGCCGATAGCGAAGCCGTGGTTGAGTCTGGTTATAGGCTGGTGATTAACCAAAAAGACGACGCGGGTCAAGAGGTGCCACACCTGCATATGCATATGTTAGGGGGGAGCAAGCTGGGTCCGATGGGCTAATGGGCCATGGTGTTGATTGAGCTTCAAGAATAAAAAGGGCTTCCCAATTCTGGGAAGCCCTTTTTGAATATTGGTCTAGTTCCTGTTGTTGTTTGATGATTTTAAACGGGCATCTCTCGTTTGGTACGCGCCCTGCCGATCTTTGCCGCCTCTTCGTTGTTGCCCGCGCAGACCATTACGCCCTCGTCGATCATCTCCACAACGTCGTCGGGTGCTACGGAGTTAAGGAAGAACAGACCCGCCTTGTCGCACGCATCCTTGATGCGGTTCCGTACCGCCACAAGCTCCGGTGGCCTCTGCTCCTTGGGTGGCAGGTGCTTGTAGCCGTGCACTAAACTCATGTCGCCTGGTCCCCATTCTTTTTCGACTCCAACTATTTCGAAAACCTTTAACGGGCAGGGATCACCTCGCGGATTTCTACAGTCACATCGCCGTTGTCTAGGGTTAGTACGGCTATAGTCGCAGCTACCATGAAGGAGGAGTAGGCCTGGCCCGGATTTACGAAAAGCACACCACCTCTGGTCTCGTTCACAGTCACATGCAGGTGGCCGTAGAGAATAATGTCCACAGGTTCTGGAAAGTCGGGCAGAAGCGCCTCTGGCTCAAATTCGGGCCCGCCCCAGGCCGGATGAGTGATCCCGATGCGCTTGCCCTCTACATCAATCACTTTTGCATAGGGGATGGCCTTGCGCATATCCACGGGATCTGTGTTGCCGTGAACCACTATAGCTTTCTTGGCCGCGGCCCTGAAACCATCGAGCACATCCATGCGCACGAAATCGCCGCAGTGGACTGCGATGTCGGCCTCGGCCACGGCCAGACGTATGTCGGGATGGACCTCGTCCCATTTGTGGAAATGGGTATCGGATATGATGACGATTTGAGTGCTCATTTAGTCGAAATATTAGCACAGGCCGAAGGCGGTGTTCGCCCTTGTTAACGCCACATTGAGAGGCATGTACGCCATTTCTGTAATCCTTGTAATACCCATATATATGTTTGTGCTACAATGCCGCCGAAATTCCGCGATCTAATCTCGAATCGTTGCTGATGCTCTGGAGGCTGTTTATGTTTTCTAATAGTTCTGTGAAAGTAGACGGTCCTCTGAAGGGCGTCAGGGTATTGGACTGGACTGTGTGGCAGTTTGGCCCCGTATCTACGGCTATGATGGCAGACATGGGTGCGGATGTTATCAAAATTGAATCGTTGGATGGTGACGCTGGCCGAGGACTGTGGAGGGCTTCTAGCCTGAGTATGGACCTGGGCGAGGGCCGCAACGCTTACTTCGAGACGACGAACCGTGGCAAGCGTGGAATGGCCATCAATTTCAAAACGGAAGAAGGTCGAGAGATCGTCTACAAGCTGGTGAAGGATGCCGACGTATTCGTGCAGAACTTCCGCCAGGGTGTAGCCGAGCGTCTTGGCATGGGTTATGAGAAGCTTAGTGAGATAAATCCCAAATTGGTTTACGGCTCAGCAAACGGCTACGGACCCAACGGTCCCGATTCCCACCTTCCGTCTTTTGACGGATGTGGCCAAGCCAGAAGCGGGCTCATGATTTCAGCTTCGGATCCTAAGGCCGATTATCCTACTCGGATTACCCAGGGCGTCTCCGACCAGATAGGGGCTATCATGCTGTGCCAGGGAGTTTTGGCTGCGCTCGTGTGCACGCACCTTCAGGGCAAAGGTCAGAAGGTGGAGACATCCCACCTCAGCGCCAATATGTGGCTTCAGGGGATGGGAATGTCCATGAGCTTGCTCAATCAGGGGCGGGATTTCCGGTCTTACGAAAGAGAAGCGCCTACAAATCCGCTGGCTAACCTCTATAAGGGAAGTGACGGTAGGTGTATACAGATGATGCATCTGCAGCCTGATCCTTACTGGGAGCCAATGGCACGAGTGCTGGGCCTTGAACACCTTATAGGTGATCCCAAATTTAGTGACATGGCCGCTAGAGCCGACAATTCAGCCGAGCTGGTCAAGCACATCGATGAAGTCTTCATAACGAAAACGGCCGATGAGTGGGACCTGGCATTCCGGGACTGTGAAGTGGACTTCATATACGCCAAAGTTCAGAGCGTAACGGAATTGGAACACGATCCTCAGGTCATCGCCAACAATTACATTGCGGAATTCGAGCATCCTGTGCTCGGCTCTGTTAAAATGTGCAATCATCCCAACACATACAGCGAAACGCCTGCAGGAATCTGGAGGGAGGCCCCTGAGTTGGGGCAGCACACCGAAGAAATTCTAATAGATGAGTTGGGATACGACTGGAACGACATTCAGAAGTTCCAAGAGGCTGGAGCCATATTATAGGTACAAAAAAAGTACTGATT
Source organism: uncultured Chloroflexota bacterium (assembly GCA_913046025.1). Next base: position 540 of record CAJWRP010000180.1, on the reverse strand, counting down.
CTAATGTAGGGCGAGATATCAAACTTGCTCTTGGTCGGTAAAACAAAATAAATAGGAGGACCGATGGCTGAGATAAGCGGCGGGCATATATTTGCCAAAGCACTAAAGCGTGAAGGCATTGAATACGTATTCACGCTCAACGGTGGCCACATTTATAACCTCTATGAGGGCTGTGCAGACGAGGGTATCGAGATAATCGACTTTCGTCATGAGCAGGTAGCCGCCCATGCAGCGGAAGGCTGGGCCAAAGTCACCGGTAAGCCAGGAGTCTGTATCGTAACAGCAGGACCTGGTGTTACGGATGCAGTAACCGGAATTGCCAATGCTTTCCAGGCACCGAGTCCTATGCTCATCATTGGGGGTAACGCTGGAATCAGTGATCACCTTCGTGGCGGTCTGCAGGACTTCGATAGCGCCACATTCCTTCGTCCTATTACCAAGTTCTCCGAGCAGGTCAAGCGCACTGACCGAATCGCGGACTACGTCTCCATTGCCTTCCGGCATGCCATGTCCGGCGTTCCGGGACCGGTATACCTGGAG
>CAJWRP010000179.1 GCA_913046025.1 uncultured Chloroflexota bacterium | reverse complement strand
TGACTTGGGTACACGTGTCTTCTACACACAGCACGGCAGCTTTGACACGCATGCGGCCGAGCTGGAGACACACGCCAAGCTCTGGAGTGACACATCCAATGCTTTGGGCGACTTCATGGAAGATATGAAAGAGCACGAATTGGAGAATGACGTTCTCGTGCTCGTATTCTCTGAGTTTGGCCGACGAATTCGGGACAACTCAGCTGGTACTGACCATGGGTCCGGTGGAGTCTCTTTCGTGCTCGGTGGATCGGTCAACGGCGGACTATATGGACAGTACCCGTCTCTAAAGGAGAAGGACCACTTGGAGGGTGACCTTCATTTCAATACCGATTTTCGCAGCATATACTCGACAATTGCAGACCGTTGGCTTGGTGTCGATCCCGAGTCTGTGGCCAATGGTCTGTATGAGCAAATCGATTTTATCTCCAAGTCTAACGGAAGGTAGCCTGGCATTGCTGGTGCGGCGTTGCCGTAACATCAGACCTATCCTCTCTTAACACTCGCCAGATTAAAGGCAACTGGACGGAGAGGTGCGCTGCCGCAGGCAACTAGGCGTTTCGATTGAGTCCGCCAACAACCACATTGTTTCAGAGGGGAAAATGACTACCAAGAATTCAAGACTGGAGCAGTTTGCCCACCTCTTACGTCGCGCAGGTTTTGGCGCGACTCGGGCAGAGCTTGAAGAATACTCATCGCATGGTTACGAGGCCTTTGTAGAAGGGCTTCTGAGTCCGTCTGATCGAAACAGATTGCCAGACGACTTGATTCGACGTTACAACGTTGACCAGTCGGAGCTTCGAATAGTTGACAGCGCGGCGGCCAACTGGCTGTACCGCATGATTACGACTGACGCTCCCCTGGAAGAAAAGATAGCCCTGTTTTGGCATAGCCTTTTAGCCACCGGCGAGCGTAAGGTGAACAATCCCAAGAGCCTCCATAGCCAGATCGAGATGTTCCGTCGCCATGGCCTTGGGAAACTGCCCAAGCTACTGGTGGAAATGTCGAAGGACCCTGCCATGATCCACTGGCTGGACAACAATGACAATCACAGGGACGCGGTCAACGAGAACTTTGGCAGAGAGCTGTTAGAGCTGTTCTCGATGGGAATTGGAAACTATACGGAAGAGGACGTTAGGGAATGTTCCCGTGCCTTTACTGGCTGGACGATGGAGAACGCCGAATACATGGCCCTCAAGGCCCATAAAGCATCGATTTGGCCCTACAGCCGCGTTGCGTGGCAGTTCGAGTACCGGGCTCATGACCACGACGATGGCGAGAAGACCTTTCTGGGGGAGACCGGAAACTTCAACGGCGAGGAAATTATTGACATCATCGTAAAGCAGCCGGCCACGGCCCAATTTATTTGCCGACGGCTGTACCAGTTCTTCGTCGCCGACGAAATCGCAGACGAAGGTGAGGCTTTGATCGAGCAACTGGGCCGGACCTACTTCGATTCCGGCTACGAGATCCGCTCAGTCCTTCGCACACTGTTCACATCCGAACACTTCAAGTCGGACTCGGTGCGCTTTGCCAGGGTAAAAAGCCCGGTTGAACTAGTCGTGGGGACCCTCAGGACTGCGGAGGCTTTTCAATGGCCTAGCATTGATGTGCACCAAGTAGCGCTATCCACGAACTTCATGGGGCAGGAGCTCCTGAATCCTCCTACTGTCGAAGGCTGGCACGAGGGCACCGAGTGGATAGACGGCGGGACTTTGACTGAGCGAGTCAACTTCGCTGCCAGTTACCTGGGCGCCCCTCAGAGTGTCGGAGTGCGTAGGGTCATGCAAAGGTTGGCGGACCTTGCTGGCGGTGACCTGTCCCCCTCTGAAGTGGTAGATATCTGCCTCGATCAGATGGGGCCGCTTCCCATATCTGAAGATACTCGAAAAATCCTTGAAGGACACTTGACCAGAGAGGACGAAACAACGGAAGCATCCGGACGGCAAATAGCTGAAGTCTTTAGGCTTATCGTTTCATCTTCCGAGTATCAGATGGCCTGATCGCATGGATCAGCGCGATTGGCCATTAGTCCGAATCTGCACCCCGGTCCGCTCCTCTTGCAGTGTTAGGAAAATCGAACTATCGCTGCCACCCCAGCCTCTTGATATTGCTTTTTCCATCTCGGCCTCGGTTGTATCGGTAAGCTTCATCTGCACGCTGTAAGCCCTGGCGAGCTCGGTGGCAAGGGCCATGTCTTTTCGAGCTGTGCTGAGGGCAAAGCGGGGCTGGAAGTCGCCTCGGAAAATCGTGTCCGGTAGCCGTACCTGGATATCGAAATTACTGCCCAGCGCACACTTCTGGAAGACCTCCACAAGCACGTCAGGAGGCACGCCTGCCTTCGCTCCAAGAGTAAGGCACTCCATCATTGCCAGATTTAGGGAGAAACCCGCGCAGTTGTGCATAACCTTGCAGACGCAACCCGCCCCTATCCCTCCTACATGCATCACCGTCTTTGCCATAGCGTCAAGGACTGGTTTGGCCTCTTCCAGTGTCTCGCTTTCGCCTCCCACCAGCATGGTAAGGTCTCGCGTTTGCGCGCCCTCCATGCCGCCACTTACGGGTGCGTCCAGCATTTTCGCTCCCCTTTCGGAAAGAAGCTCCTTCACCTCTCGCACCAGCAAAGGAGAGTTCGTCGTGTGGTCCACGAATATAGCGTCAATCCCAATGCCCTGGATCACTCCCCTCCCGCCGAGCACGACTTCCCGCATTTCCGTCGGCCCGGGCAAGCAGGCGCAGATAATCTGGCATCGCTCCGCCACATCCTGGGGAGACTCTGCCCACTCGGCGCCGAGGGCCGTCAGGGAATCGGCGGATTCCCTCTTAATATCGTGGACCACAAGCTCAAACCCTGCTTTCATTACCTGCGCCGCCATGGGACGGCCGATGTTTCCAACGCCGATGAATCCGACTTTCATCCGAATATCTCCTGATTTCTGAATGACAAATAAACCTAGTCTGCCAAGTGGGCCGTGCCACGGGATTGTCCCCCTGAATGCCCGTTGTGGCAAATCTTTCAAGTGCCATGTTGCTAACGACCTGGCATTGCGCTATGTTTGGTTCCTCGAAAGACCTCAAGATGGAAGCGATGGCATGTCACCCTCTCTTGAACTGAAGTATAGTCATACACTTGGCATTGCGGCTATGGAGGGCCGAGGTTTTAGCAACCCTGTTGACCTGGCAATATCCATCGACAGACGAATATACGTGGTCAGCCGTACCAATCCACTTCAGACCTACGGCATACGCATCGGAATCTGCAACCTCGACAGCGATTACTTCGGCGACTTCGGCTCGTACGGGTCCGGCAATGGCGCCTTCGTCTGGCCCACAGCGCTCGCCTTCGACAGGGAGGATACGCTCTATCTCGCCGACGAGCACAACAATCGCGTAACAATATTCGACAAGTCGGGCGGCTTCCTGGACAGGTGGGGCGTTCAAGGCCAGGGAGACGGTCAACTGAACGGTCCCGCGGGCCTGGCATTCGACGAAAATGACGACGTCTACGTCTCAGACCACCTCAATAACCGCGTGCAGAAGTTCACCAAGAAGGGAGGCTTCTTGTTCAGCTTCGGCGCCAAGGGCGAGGGCGAAGGCGAGTTCAACCTTCCCTGGGGAATCTGTGCAGATGCCGACGGCGATGTCTTTGTGGCCGACTGGCGAAACGACCGCATCCAGAAGTTTTCCCCTGACGGGAGGTTCCTCGCCACGATCGGCGAATCGGGTCAAGGCGATGGCCAGCTAAGCCGCCCTTCCAGCGTGACCGTCGACAAGAATGGCTTCATATACGTGGCCGACTGGGGCAACGAAAGAATACAGGTCTTCGATGCCGAGGGAAACTTTCACCTCAAGCTGCGTGGTCAAGCAACCCTTTCCAAGTGGGCCGACGAATTCTATGAAGCCAACCCCGACGAAAAACTGGAGAGGGAAACGTCCACGCTTATTCCGGAGCTTACCTCCGAAGTGGACACGCCACACGAGGAGTCGGCTCGGATAGAACCCTACTTCTGGGGGCCAACTTCCGTAAAGCTGGACGCTGAAGGACGTCTGTACGTCACCGAGAGTAATCGCCACAGAATCCAGATATACCAGACAGTAATATCTTGAGGGCTGTTGATCGCGCCGACGGAGCCTCCCGAGATAGGAGTAGCGTCGCCTCCGGCCTGTTCGCAAGAGCAGGTATATAGAATTGGCGACATCGTCGTGGCTTATGAATTCCCTAATCATAGGGTTGTGGAGACCTTGCCTAGGCTGAGCCGGCCCTCGAGCTTGTTGACGTCCAATAGTGAAGTTGCTTAATGGTGAGAAACTACCAGGTCGCTCTGAATTCAAAGAAACAAAACCAATTTCTCAGACAGTTATACCCCACATCGATAGCTTGGCACGTCACACCTAAGTAGCGTCACCTTCCATCGTGTCGTTGTTGTTGCGTCAATTTCTAACCAAAACCGGCCATACCCCACATCATCCATTCCAAATTCTGATAATTTGACAATTATTACGTCATCATGTTTAGGGTTTGCACTTGTATGCAATACGGGGTAGTTAGGCAGACTCGACATTACACGCAAAATTAAACCTTCGTCTTGTCCATTTCCTTCCCATTCAATTCTGAGAGTTTTGCTTTGGTCACTGTCGAAATAGATTTCGCCAGTAATTCCATCTCCTGTACCTCTAAACCAAAGTCCACTGAACCCGTGTCTTCCTCCATTAAAGCCGTCAAACTGACGTGGTACGAAATTGTGTTCAAATCCATCTAATGCCAGGGGCGTGGCACTGGGTTTGGGAGTTCTCGTTATAGTTGGACGCGCGGTGTAGTAGGGTGTCGGCGCGGACGTTCGGGTCGACCAGGGTGTTGCTACCCTGATCCATGTTCCACACCCTTCTGTTTCAAACCCTGCGTCGAAGGCGTCAATCTCTACGATCTGCACGCTGTCGGAGAAGCTGTTTGCGATGAGGTCATTAATTTCGCCGCTGAATCCGCTCAATCTGGCCCAATAGCAACCGCTCCCTGGAGACGAGTTTATATTTGTATAGGTACCTGGAGAGATGGTTACGCCTACCCAGTGGATGCCATCAGAAAACTCCGTCGGCGAATTGCTATTATTGCTATTAGAGATTAACTCTTCGGACACAGCCTGGCTGATTATTTCGCTGGCTTCATCGAGCAAATCTGATTTCCTCAGGAGTCGCTTTGTTTTTTTCAGCATTCTCTTTGTACGCTTTTGCTTTTTCTTGAGCCCTTTTCATCCTCAAAAATTGAATCACCGCATCTCAAAATCCCCCTCCAAAAAAAAAGCAAGCGCGATTCTTGCTTTACTCTTTTTAGTTCAAAACCAAAATAATAATTGGATACCATTAGCTGCAATCAAATATGTGGCAAGCCTACTGGATATGCCTTATATAAAAGTATATGAAATAACAACTTTTTATTCGATGTTTAATTTGTCTCCAGTTGGAAAGTATTTTGTTCAAGTGTGCACTACCACACCATGTATGATAAGGGGTGCAAAAAAAATTACCGATCAGTGTAAAAAACATATTTCACAAAATCAGCTAGAATTATCTGAAAATAAAATTTGTTCTTGGACAGAAGTTGAATGTTTAGGTGCTTGTGTTAATGCTCCAATGATGCAGATTAACGATGACTATTTTGAAGATTTAGATAAAGAAAAAACTCTTAAGATAATTGATCAAATCTTAAATGGAGAAAAACCTAAACCTGGATCTTATAGAGGTAGAACTAATTCTGAACC
>CAJWRP010000178.1 GCA_913046025.1 uncultured Chloroflexota bacterium | reverse complement strand
GATGCCGGCCCTCACGGCGTCAGGATCGGAACACTTGCCGGCTCGACAGATGAGGTCACGATTGCGGCGTGTGCTGAAGCGGGCGTTCCGATAATCCGTGTCTGCGAGAAGATCGATCTCAAGATCGGGTATATGGCGAGCGAGAAGAAGCTGAGGGCCTGCTTCGACAGGCCGTTGCCCTCGACCCGGCATCACAGGTTCCGCTGGCCTCCTCTCTCCTGCAGTGGAAACGACCGGCGGAAGCCCTCGCCCTGGTGAACACCTCGGAACTCTGCTGGGGACGGCGGCTAAAGGGCGAGGCCCTGCTCGCGCTCGAACGACCCTCTGAAGCCTTGTCCACGCTGGAGTCCTGTCTGGAGGACTGCGGCACCGGCGACCCGTGGACGCGAGCCCACCTCGGAAGAGCCCGGGTCCAGACCGGCGATTTGTCCGGCCTGAGAATCCTGGCCCAGGCTCTGGTCGAGCTCCCCGGAGCCCACCACCTGAGACGCATCCTGGCAGGTCACCTGCTGGACGCGTGGAATTGGGAGGAGGCGCTCCTGCACCTGGAGCTTCTCGTCGAGGCGGGCGTGGCCAACATGGACGAGACCCTGGAGTACCAGGTGCTGCGCAACCGGGTTGCGGTGCCCTGAAGGGCTAAAAGGCCGACTCTCTCAGGAAGATCTGATCGTCTGGCCTGAGGCTGATGTCCTCGTCACGGCCCTGGTTGATGCGCCGCAGATTGATCGGAATCTGCTGCCCGTCCCGGAGTACGTAGGCATCTCTCAACCGGGCGGTCCGCGAGGGTCCCCCCGCTTCGGTGAGCGCCTGCGTCACAGTCAGGCCCTCGCGAAAATTGATGGTTCCTGGCTTGGCGACCTCACCAGCCACGTAGACAAAGCGCCGAAGAGGCACGTAGACCACGTCCCCTACGCCCAGCAGGAGGTTTCCGGTCCCAAACTCTCTCAGCCCGTCCAGCGGAATGACAATGGGATCGAGTCCGCCGGCCCGCTGGACATGGACCTCGACTCCGGCCTCCTGGGTGACGCCACCGGTCTCGGCCAACATGTCAATGACAGTGGTGGGGCCGGTGAGATGAAACACGCCCGGCTTGCGAACCGCACCCAGGACCTGCACCGGCTGGCTTCCATACTCATCCAGCCGAATCGATACCTGGGGGTTCACCAGAAAGTTCTCGTTCAAAAGGCGGGTCAATTCCTCGTCGACACCCCCTGTAGTGAGTCCGCGCACCAGCAGCTGGCCCACCAGTGGAAAGTCGATGTTTCCCTCGAGCGTGACCTCGAAGATCCCGGTGAGATCCGTCTCGCCAAAGACCGAAACAGAGAGGACATCGCCCCCTCCAATCACGTAGTCCTCGTGCATCTGCGGAGCCAGCGTCTGCAGGGAAGCCGCGTCCTCCACAGGGGTGGCCTGAGCCACATTCAGTCCCTCTGCGCCAACCGCAGTGATCGCCACAAGAAGAAGAGACAGGGTCGTCATGACAGACCTTGGTGCAGGGGGAGAAGCGGGTTCAAAGGAGATCGGACGCATGCACCAGCCTCTGTAGCGCATGCCGATTCTCCAGACTTCCGGGAACATAACCCAGGGATCGCCACCCCTCCAAGTCTCAACCTGCCGATTTTTCAGGGAATCCGCTCCCACACTCTGAGGTCTACAGACTCTCCCCCATCCCTGATCCGGTAGTCCTCTTCCACGCACTCTTCCTGGCAACGGTCGTGTCGGGTGTGGACCATCACCAGGTCTGCCCCCTCTTCAAACCATGCGCACAGATCCACCCGGGCCTGGAGGTCACGGTCCCCCGGCTCTACCGGAATTCCTTGGCAGGCATCGCCCATGTAGTAGCAGAGGTAGGGCGCACCGCTTCCGGTCACCACCACAGGCGTCTCCTTGAACTCCTCTTGGAGCGCATCCACAAAGCTCGCGTAGGGCCTTTGTCCCTCGACGTGCGCCTTTGCCGCATAGGTCACCGAGGCCAGACTCCCCCCCAAGGCCACCCACCCGAGCAGCCTTCTCGATGCCCCCCGTACAGACAGCGGATGGAGACAGGCGCCCAGAAGGATGGCCAGCCCCACACCGGTGAGGTGTCTCGGGTTGCTGTAGACCAGAAAACCCGATGCTGAGGTCAGCGCCAGGGCCAGGCACACCACCGCCAGCTCCCGGGGACCGGGCCCCGAGGACTCCGCCCTTCCGTGTTCCTGTGGACGGGCCTTCTTCCAGAAGAAGAGAAGCGCCCCCAACCAGATCCAGGAGAACCACCACAACCTACCCACCTGTCGCGGCGAAACGGCGTGAATAGACATCTTCAGGCTGTGAAACAGAGCCTTGGCACGAAAGCCGAGCACCTTTGAAGGCGCCACCCGCCAGGCCTCGGACACCCGACCCGCGCCTGGAAATTCCTGAGCCAGCAGCGGCTGGTAGTCCATCCATCCGTGGTGTCCCTCTGGCAGAGCCTCCGGGTGGAAGAGCGCGTAGTGTTGGGAAAAGGCCATCCAGTTGCGGCTCTCCATCGAGGGCCTCGCCACTCCCAGCATGGCCAGAGCCAGAAGAAGCACACCCAGGCCCACTCCCCGGGAGAGCGCTGCTCGGGGACCCCGCCGCTTCCAGGCCACCCAGAGCACAACCGGCAAGGCGAGGACACAGTCGAGGCGACAGAGCGAAGCGAGGAGAATCGCCCCCGCGGAGAGCACCAGGGCAAGAAATGGAGAAGGCACACGCCTGGCCAGGTGCACACCCAGGAGGACCAGCGCCGCGCCGGCCCTGGAGGAGCACCCGCGTCTCACCGTGCACCGGGTGGCGCTGCCGGCCCACAAGAGCGGCATGGTGGATCAGTCCAAGGCGTTTCTGGCCTATGCCCGTGGCGCCATGGCGTTGTGCAAGGGCAAGCGCTACGACCTGACCAAGCTGCAGTATCTCGGCATCATCCACTCTTCGCGGTGGCAAATCCTTGTGACGCCGAAGTCGCCATACAAATCCATTGCCGACTTGATCAAGGCCGACAAGGTGTTCAACTGGGCCTCCTCGGGCAGGTCCTCCATGGGTACGGGAGCGGCCGTCACCTGTCATGTGATCGGGCTCAGGTGCAAGGTGGTGATCGGCTACAAGGGCAGCCGGAAAGCGGCGCTGGCGGTGGCACAGGGCGAGATGGACGCCATGTATGTGTCCGAAACATCTGCCGACAAATACCACCGGGCCAACAGCGCGCGCGTCATCGCCACCATGAACCGCAAGCGTTCGGTCCTGTTCCCGGACGTTCCGACCGTGTTCGAACAGTTGCCCAATTTGAGCAAGGATCAGAAATGGTGGATCGATTTGCATGCCACGATGGAAAGCCTGGGGCGGATTCTGGTTGCTCCGCCGAACACGCCGAAGCGTGTGGTCGAAATCCTGCGCAAGGCGACTCACAAGATCCTGAACGATCCTGATCTCATCAAGGAAGCCAACAGGCGCAGACGCTTCATCGGCTACCAGACGGCCGCTCAGGCGATGAAGGCCGTGGACGCAGTGCTCGCAACACCGACGCCTGCGGAGATAAAAAAAATCAAGAAGTTGTTGCTCGAAACCTACTAATCACCATCGCCATCGAAGAAGATAGCGCCCGCGGTCCGGAAACGGCCGCGGGCGCAGCCTTTTTGGCGACCCCGATTTGCATTGTCGGCTAACGGTTTCACCCGTTAGGATGAGAATATCCGTATTTACCAACGGTGGCGGCGATGGCTGGAATTGAGGTGGACGTGCTCTCCGATGCCATCGGCGCGGAAATTTGTGGCGTTGATCTGAGCCGGGAACTCGACAGGGATAACCATTGGGGTCATCCTTATTTTGGGGTTTGTGTCTGCCTCTTTGGACTAAACCCAACCGAACCCAATTTATGAAACGCGAGATCCGTTTCTTTTGGCTTATTCCTTTACTTATGATACGTTTCGCTTTAAGATCTAAATGCTAATGATACATTGTGTATCAATGAGGAGGATCAAATGGCGATATACGGATATGCGAGAGTTTCAACCACAGACCAAGACCTAACCATCCAACAGGAAGCGCTTGAGAAAGCAGGGTGTGAGATCATCCGTGCTGAAAAGGTATCTGGTACATCAATTCAAGGCAGGGATGAGCTTAATACGCTGTTGGAGTTCCTTAGGGATGGCGATGAACTGGTGGTAACTCGCGTTGATCGCCTTGCTCGTTCCGTTTTGGATCTTCAAACCATCGTTAGGGATATAAAATTAAAGGGTGTTCATCTCCGAGCGACCGAACAACCCATCGATACCTCTACACCAGCAGGTAAATGCTTTTTGGATATGCTGGGTGTCTTTGCTGAGTTTGAGACGAACCTGCGACGGGAACGTCAGATGGAAGGTATCGCCAAGGCGAAGGAGCGTGGTGTCTATAAAGGAAGAAAGCCCTCTGTCGATAAAACCCAGATTATCGAACTCCATAAATCAGGTATGGGAGCGACAGCAATTACAAAAGAGCTGAATATCAGCAGGGCGACGGTGTATCGGGCGATTGCCTAGGAGGATGCGCTACACCGACTTATGGGGCTGATTGCCTGCGACGACCGTTCTCAACACGCCGGTCTCAGCCTAAGAATTATTCCTGAAATGCCGCGATATATTCCTGCCGGCGTTCGCCGATGCGTGTGCTTATTGCAGCACCGAAGTTGATCATTTCGTCGATTTCGTCCGATTTTAGTTTGGTCGAGATTTCAGCCTGAAAACAGGGACGATTCTTTACGCGCTGCCACCAGCTTTGCACCAGAGGTCGGTCGGCAATCCAATGGTTGAGGATTTGCAGGTATTCGAGCCTTGCTACGAATGGAGCAAGATTAATTTCTGCCAAGCTGAAATTATTGCCGGACAGCCACTCTTCACCACTTGCCAGCGCCTCATCGATCATCTTAAACGCTATCTCATAGGCACCAATCCCACGCAGCACGTAGGGTGATTCCACACCGTCCTCATAAGTCGACATAAATCGATCACGCCGTGCTACATCACCGACATTGCGGAAGCGCTGCTCTCGTTGCTCTGGGGTCATTTTTTTCATCATTTGACGGAACATCGCCGAAAATGAAAAAACCACGACACCCTCAAACAATCCTTCATCAACCGCTTTCGCCCAAAGTCTCATCTGAGCGCGTTCGTAAGGAATCGATGGGCTCAGTGATGGATCAGGATAAGCTTCATCAAGATACTCGCAAATAAGCGTCGATTCTCGTATCGCATTACCGTCATGGATTAATGTCGGAACGTAAGCCTTTGGGTTTAACTTGAGATACTCGGGATCATACTGCGCATTGGTGAATAGATTGACTTCATGGCTTTCCCACACAACGCCTTTCTCAAACAACGCCATCCTAACTTTTTGAGAGCAAACCGAATTCCCGAAATGATAGAGCTTAAGCATCGCCATCCCTCACAAAGCTAATTTCAATCGTTAAGAAAGTCTGACACCCACTTTATGGAGTAACAATTCTTAAATTAGCCCACTATTGTGGCTAAAGTTTTCAGCCGCAGTTTACAGTATACCTCAGTATACCTTTTTTAGCAAATTTCAGATAAAGAGAAACCAACCTAATTTATTGTTTTAAATGGGCTATTTGGTTTTTCATAAAGGAAGTTTGGCAGAGAATGTCTGGGACGAATAGCTAATACAGAGCTCGCCGATTGCCTAGCATGACCACCTGTAAGCGATAGCTTCTGTAGGGTGATAGTACCAAAACCGCAGGCACTCCGGCTGGGTGGACGTCTTAACGTCTGTATCTGCCTCG
>CAJWRP010000177.1 GCA_913046025.1 uncultured Chloroflexota bacterium | reverse complement strand
TTCCTATGCGGCTGGCATCTTCACGGGCGCGAAAGAGGTCGTGGGTGGCCATGAGTATCGTCTTACCATCGTCTCGAAGGGCACGCAAAACCGTAACTAGCCCTTCCTGAGACGCAACGTCCACACCGCTAAACGCCTCGTCCAACAGCAATATCTCAGCCTCTTGCGCGAGGGCACGAGCCACAAAGACTCTCTGACGCTGGCCTCCCGAAAGTTCGTTGATTAAGGACTCACGTTCTTCCCACATGCCAACGCGCTCCAGGGATGCCTGAACGATCTTTGCGTCAGCCTTGCTGGCGCGGCGCAGCCACCCTATCCTGCGACTACGCCCTAAAGCCACTACATCCTTTGCGGTTACGGGAAATCGCCAGTTGACGTCCTCCCTCTGAGGAACGTAGGCGATTTTACCTCTGGCTTTTTCCGGAGGCTGGCCGTATACCAGTACACTGCCGGTGTTCAGTTTCAAGATACCGGCAATGGCATTAAATAACGTGCTCTTCCCGCCCCCATTGGGACCAACTACTCCCAACAGCGATTGCGGCCTCGCCTTAAATGTGATATCGCTCAGAACCAGAGTATCACCTAGTCTAACGCTAACATCCTCCACTAAGAGGGCCGCGTTATGTTCCTCGCTGGCCATAGCTTACTTAAGAGCCTCCATTATGATTTCTACGTTTCGCCTCATCATGGTCACGTAAGTGCCCGTTTCGCTATCCACGGCGCCAAGTGTTCCTACCTTAAGCCCATCCACGACCGGAACGCCAGTCTCTTCCGAAATGCGTCTGGCCATGCGATCGTTTGTTGACACTTCCATGAAAATGGCCTTGGCCTGGCTCTCACGAATGGCGTCGATCAGTTCAGCCATCTCGCTGGCAGAAGGATTGCGCTCTGTCGTTATGCCAGGAATTACAGCTCCTACTATTCGGAAATCATATCTAACAGCAAAATAGCCCAGCGAGTCATGGGAAGTAACTAACGTTCGATTTTCAAGAGGCAAGTCGCTAAATGTATTCATTGACCAGGTGTCTAGTGATTCCAACTCTTCGACGTAAGCTGCTGCATTTTCGCGATACACATTTTCATGCTCGAAATCTAAGGATTTCAACTCGTCGGCGATTGACAAAACAGCAACCTTGGAGCGGACAGGATCCATCCAAAAATGAGGATCGACTTCTCCTTCCGCTTCGAGCGTAGATACAAGAGGTCCTAGCGCCAGCACTCGACCGTTCTCAACGTCCAGGTTCAGTATCAGGTTTTTTAACCAACTGCCCTCAAGGTTCAACCCGACGTACAGCACCAGGTCGGCCTCCGCTATGTTCGCTACATCCCTAGCACCGGGCTGAAATGTATGTGGGTCCACACCTGGCGGTATCAGATCAACGACGCTTACTTCGTCACCGCCCACCTGCCTGGCCCAGTCACCAAGAATACTGCTGGTGCTAACAATGTCTATTCTGACTTCCGAAGATAGCCCGTTGGAGGAAGCCACCCCTCCTGAGCACGCGAAAACAAATATGCCGAAGGAGATGCACATCGCGGCGCAGGCCCACCGCACCCGCCACTCTACCACCTGGCTCTCACCTCTAATTCTTTATTGATACTTCGTCTCATTACGGTTCATAAATAAAAGGCGCTCATTGCGCCTAACTGAATTTGAGACATAATATCACAACACCAATGGCTCGACTACTATTGATAATGATTAGTCGACCATCACCCGGTCATGACTGCGTCGTTCAGATCATGCTGTATCTAAACCAGGCCCTCTGGCAGTTGCACGATCATTCCTTCGCCATCCAGGTCAACGCTCAAAACGACCTCAACTAGCGCCGGAATGAGTATATCTCTGCGGTCTTCTTTCCGTAGGACGTAGACGTCATTTGCGCCCGTCTCGATGATCTCAGCAATGCGCCCCAAGTCTTCGCCTTCTGCTGTGTGGACCGGCATATCAATCATCTGAAAATGATAGAAGACACCATCTGGGAGTGGCTCGGCATCCATCTCAGGCACCGTTAGCAGCTGCCCTCTTAGCTCGTCCGCCGCCGTACGGTCAGCGACAGAGTCTAGCTTAACCACCAAGATTCCCTTGGACTTTCGGGCACGCTCCACGGTAACCGTCTTGCCTTTGAGGTAGACTACGCCGCCGCTGGAAAATCTCGATGGGGCATCAGAGAGGATTTCTACTTTGACATCGCCTGAAACACCCCATCCGCCACGAATCTTTCCAACCACAATATGGCCAGAATTCAGATCGTCCTTAGCTTTGGGGTTGTTTGGCTTACGTGAAGACAAATTGGATGGCTTTGAAGAGATATTGCGTGAGGGATTCAGGAGTTAAACAATTTCCAGAACAGCGCGTGTGCCTTGCTTAACGGCCGCCACACGCAACAATATACGTATGGACTGAGCTACGCGGCCCTGCCGGCCAATGACCTTGCCCTTGTCATCAGGCGCTACCTCGAGCTTGAATACTATGCGGCCATCCTCCTCCTCTTCGGTGACCCGAACCTCATCCGGCTCAGAGGCGATGGATTTTGCAATGTACTCAACAAGCTCCTTCATTCGCCTTTTACTCTATCTAAGGTTCCAAGCCTCTTGAGCATCTGGTTCACGGCGTCGGACGGCTGAGCGCCAACACGTAACCACTTTAGAGCCTTCTCCTCATCGACAACAATAGTCGGTGGGTCAGTCCTAGGATTGTAATGGCCTATGTAATCAACAAACGCACCGTCCCGGGCTGCACGGGAGTCGGCAACTACTATTCTGTAGCTGGGCTGGTGCTTGGCTCCAACCCTTCGAAGTCGCATTCTGAGCATATTTTATCACTTCCAAAGACTGTTATGAAATAAAGTCTGAACTAGTAAGAATTGTATTAAAACAAAGCCTGTTAGCGTTCATCAAATGTGCTGCCAGGCATACCTAAGAATTCTAGCCCGCCTCCGCCTCCCTTGTCAACGAATGGAGGGATGTTCGTAGCTGAAAAACGTGGCTGAACTGGGACCTGTCAGGCCCGAAGAAGTGGCTTGTAGCTTGAGCCGCGCGCCTGTTTTGGCTCCGTCGGCAGGCCTGGGGAGAAATGCCTCCTTGAGCTTGTAGTTAGAAAGCCCTAAAGTCTCCCGTGGAAAACTGTACGTAGCCGCAATCCAACAAGTGAAGGATTCACTGGTTTTTTGATCTTATTGCTTACCATCGCCGTCAACTTAATATGTATTACTGGAAATTCGTTTTGACGAAGCAGGATAGTAAACGCTTTTCAATCAGCTATCCGAACTACATGTCATCAAGCCAATTGATACCTTTATTAGAGATTACTACGGGATAGAGGACAGTCCAGTGAGGAACAAATAAAGAAGTCGTTAGCTCGGCAGAACTGGTGAATACTGAGCAGCATTTCGCAATTTGGAATAAGAACTGCAGGGGAACGGCCTTGAGGACAAATAAAAAATTAAAACATTCAAATAATGCCGGAGGATCATGGCATTATTTAGTGTTGCACCGACAATCCCCAATGCCGATGCGCAAAGACCGTCCTGTTTCCCTGCCAGTTCTTAAAAAAAGAAGGAGTTTACAGTTTTGTTGAGAACCGCTGCTAGGCTACACCGGCCTTATGCAATTGCTTCATGATGCGAGATTTCCTTCGGGAAGCATTATTAGCATGAATCGCACCCTTCTGGGCCGCCTTGTCCAGCGCGACAACAGCAGACTTTACAGCCTCTGCAGCAGCTTCCAGATCATTATTTTCAATTAACATGCGAGCTTTTCTTACTTCGGTCTTGGCCCTGCTTCGAAGTGGCGTGTTCTGCAAGCGCCGTCGCTCGGATACCCTGAATGATTTTGCACTAGGCAACTTTTGCCTTACCTCCAGTAAATTTGAGCTAGTCTTTTGCTCTACTAACCCCAAATACGTTTCCTACGCCTTCAAGCTTGGAGAACAGCACATTCAACTGGTCAATGCCGTTAATATAGACGGTAAGCGAAATTACGCTAACGTCTCCATGCTCCTCTGAAACGCATGATGCTATGTTAACACGTTCTTCGGACACGCGGGAGGTGATATCTCCCAATAGTCCAACTCTGTCCCAGGCTTCGACTCTAATTCTGACAGGATACAGGGTCTGAGTCTCCCCCCACCCTACAGGAATAAGCCGCTCTGTCTCCTGCTCTGAACGAATATTATGGCAATTCACCTGGTGCACAGTCACACCTCTGCTGCGGGTTACATACCCAATAATGTCATCACCGCTAATTGGTGTGCAGCATTGTGCCATTCGGGTGAGCAGATCGCCGACGCCCAGTACCTCTATGCCCGAAGCAGGGCTGTTTACCGGCACTGATATGGGCACCTCGTGCTCGGGCTCGACTTCCTGTATAGATAGCTTGTTAACAACCTGAGGAACGGTAATAGCGCCGCTTCCAAGAGCAATCAAGAACTCATCGGTATTGTCAAATTTCATTAGTCCGGCGACGTCACCGTCAGCAATAGATACCGTAAGGCGACGCAACTGTCGCTGGAATAGTTCACGACCTCGCTGGATATTTATTCGTCGTTCCTGCTGGTTAAACCACTGGCGTATCTTGGACCGCGCCGACGCAGTATTTACATGACCCAGGTTCGGGTTAAGCCAGTCCAGGCTGGGTCCACGGACGGTCTTGCTAGTCATTATCTCCACGGTGTCGCCGTTCTTAAGGGTGTATGTAAGTGGAACAAGCTTGCCATTGACCTTGCCACCAATGCAGCGATGGCCGACGTCCGTATGAATCCTGTACGCAAAATCCAAAGGTGTGGCACCTGCAGGAAGCTCTTTTAAGTCACCTTTAGGCGTATACACAAAGACCTGGTTCTGGAATATGTCGGTCTTGAAAGATTCTACGAACTGCTCTGCGCCGCTGACCTCTCGCTGCCAGTCCAGTATCTGACGCAGCCAGGTCATCTTCTCTTCGAAATCTACATCCGTGGTGTTTCCTTCTTTGTATAGCCAGTGAGCGGCCACTCCATATTCGGAAACCCTGTGCATCTCATGCGTGCGGATCTGCACCTCAACTGGGTGCGCGTCAACGCACAGCACACTGGTGTGCAAGGATTTATACAGGTTGTCCTTGGGGTTAGCGATATAGTCGTCGAAGGCTCCTGGCAACGGCCGCCACCTTGAATGCACAATGCCCAAAGCCGCATAACAGTCGGATATTTCGTTTACGAGAACTCGGAGTGCGAAAAGGTCATGGATGTCGTCAACGCCAAGATTTTGCATGGCATATGACTGGATCTTCCTGTGAATGCTGAAGATATGCTTGGGTCTGCCGGTGACTTCGGCGACTATGCCAGCATCGTCCAGGTCTTGCTGGAGGGTTTTCAGTATAGACTCGACGTAGTCCTCACGCTCCTGCCTCTTTGAGCTAAGCATTGCCGAGATGCGCTTGTACGCCTCAGGATTGATATGCTGAAATGCCAAGTCCTCTAGCTGCCATTTGACTTCCCAGATACCCAATCTATGGGCCAACGGAGCATAGATGTCCAAGGTTTCCTGGGCTATGGCCTGTCGTCGTGTCTCAGGCATTGCCCCTAAGGTTCGCATGTTGTGAAGACGGTCTGCGAGCTTAATCAGCACCACTCGAATGTCTTCAGCCATGGCTACAAGCATCTTGCGTATGCTGGCTGCTCGGGCTAGGTCATCGTCTGACTCAGACTGGTCTAACTCGCCGATCTCTTGGGCCAGAGCCTCTGTCTTGGTTAGCTTGGTGACGCCATCCACCAGGGAGGCAATTTCGTCCC
>CAJWRP010000176.1 GCA_913046025.1 uncultured Chloroflexota bacterium | reverse complement strand
GTAAAACGAACATCTTTAATGTGTATGGATCAAATGCAGATCAATCGTATGCGGCTCGCTCATCACAATCTCTTTCATTTTCATCATCACTTTCCAGTATTACAGTAGATACATTAGCAATCGTTGATGGATCTTCTAGTAATACGGATGCATTTGATGAATTTGAAGGCACGATATCTGCTACTCTTTTAGGTAGTGATATATCTGTTGGATACGCTGATGATGTAAACAATGACATTTCTTACTATGGTGTTGGTGCAACAACTGTTGTTGGACCTATCACACTAGGAACTTCTTATACGGTCAAAGACAATGCTGGTTCAACAGCAGATGTTACTGGCATTGAAGCAACTGCTTCTATAAGTTTGTTTACAGTAGGATATCAAGACCTAGAAAGTACAGGTAATTACTATACTGTTGGTGTTGCAAAAGAAATTGTTTCTGGAGTAAACCTATATGCAGAAGGTCAATTATCTGATCTTGATTCTGGAACTGATACACAATCCTGGTCATTAGGTGCTAAGTATAGCTTCTAATAAAAACGAATACGGCATTTCCAGCCGAACAAAGGGGCGGTTCTTGAATCGCCCTTTTTTTATGTCTAAAAATACTTACACAAAACTTACACATTACTTACACACACATTATGAGGCGTGGATAGATTTTTAATAAAAGAAAAGAAAATAACTACGTTGCTACTGAGTGGGAACAATTTTCGGGCATTTCAACTAAGAAAATGGCGGATGATATGACCCAAATTTCACGGGAAGACTTTCTAGAATCGGTCACTCGCATCGCCGGTAGTGTGTACGACCTTCACAGCAGATTCGGCATACCGGTCATCAGCGTCAACGGCTCTTCAGACGCCGCCTTCGACCGCCTGAGGACGAGGCTGGCCTATCTGGTCGAGGAGTCAGGCGAGCACTCAAGAGAGCTGAACCAGGGCAACCTGCAGGACGCCTCTGAGGAGTTGGCTGACGTTGCGTTTGTAGCGATGGGTACGCTTCTTGAACTAAACAATATGGGTGCTGAGGCCTGCCAAACAGTGGCACTGAAGAACGACCGTAAGACCCACGAGACCCACGACTTTGACGCTGGCTCTGGCAAGATTATCCGGAGACAAACAACTGATGGCTAGAAATGAACCTAGACCTCATTCTCCAGATCGGACGACTCCGATGAAAACTCTGGTTATCGGCAACGGTGCCAGGGAGCATGCCATCGCGTGGAAACTAAGCCAAAGTAGTCTGGTCACGGAGCTTGTTGTGGCTCCCGGCAACGCAGGCACAGCGCAGGTCGCCAACAACATTCCTGTCGCAGCGACGGACATTGAAGGCCTACTGGACTACGTCAACGACAACGACGTCGATTTCACCATAGTCGGCCCAGAGGTGCCCCTGTCCAACGGAATCGTAGACCAGTTTCAGTCCGCTGGGCACCTGATATTCGGTCCAACTCAGGCCGCCGCTCGCATCGAGAGCAGCAAGGTCTTCGCCAAAGAGTTGATGCTGGCTGATTCCATTCCCACGGGTGCGGCCACCACTTTTTACGCCTACAAAGAATCCAGGGCTCACGTCGAGACCTGCCCAATACCCGTTGTTATCAAGGCCGACGGGCTGGCTGCTGGCAAAGGCGTAATAGTCGCAGAGACGCGCGAGGACGCGCTCATAGCCGTGAGGGACGTCGTTAAGGCGCGCCTGTTTGGCAACGCCGGAGACTCGGTCCTTATAGAGGAGTTTCTGCAGGGCCAGGAGGTCAGCGTATTCGCATTTGTGGACGGCGAGCACGTATCTGCCATGGCAGCAGCCTGCGACTACAAGCGCGTCGGCGACGGTGATACCGGACCCAACACCGGCGGCATGGGAAGCTTTAGCCCTCCCCGACCTGAGCACTGGAACTCCGCAATCGATGCACGAGTCCGAAATGAGATCATGGAGCCGGTGGCCAAGGCCTTGGTCCGCATGGGCTGCCCTTACAGAGGAGTCCTCTACCTCGGCCTTATCCTTACGTCTGACGGACCCAAGGTAATCGAATTCAACTGTCGACTGGGCGACCCCGAAACTCAGGTTGTTCTTCCGCGACTGAAGACAGACCTATGTGAGATCATGCTGGCCACCGCCAAAGGTAAGCTCAGCGAGCTAGAAGTCGTCTGGGGCAGCGAGGCGCATGTCGGCGTAGTCGTCGCATCCGAAGGCTACCCAGGCCACTACAAGACCGGGTATGCCATTCAGGGCCTGGACGACATGGCCCACGGTGTGACCATTTTCCAGGCAGGTACGACTATCGCAGATGACGGCCGGGTCGTCACCGACGGCGGCCGGGTTTTAACCGCCACGGCCCAAGGTAAATCTCTGGCCGATGCACGCCGCAGAGTATACGATAACGTGAGCCGAATCAAGTTTCAGGGCTCGTTTTACCGTGCAGATATTGGTGCGAAAATTTAATTTGCATCCCAACTAATTGATAGGACCTATTTTCCAAGGGGGTTGAACGTATGCCGCTCGTAGGCGTTATTTTAGGTAGCAGTTCAGACCAGCCAGTCATTGATGAGACTGTAAGTGTTCTTAACCAGATGGGCATAGAGCACGAGGTTGTGGTAGCCTCAGCACATCGCACTCCGGACAAGGTACGCGACTGGGCCACCAGCGCTCGTGACCGAGGCATCGAGGTAATTATTGCAGCAGCTGGAGGCTCGGCAGGCCTTCCTGGCGTCGTGGCATCCTGGACAACCCTGCCCATTATCGGCGTTCCCCTGACCTCCAGCGATCTTAACGGCGTAGACTCTCTTTATGCCATCGCACAGATGCCCCCGGGCATACCTGTTGCCTGCGTTGCCATAGGATCTTGGGGTGCTCGCAACTCGGCGTTTCTTGCAGCGCAGATCCTGGGCATTAAACATGACAACATCCGCAAAGCCTATGACGACTACCGCGAAGGACTCAAGAACCGCTAGTCTTGAATCCCGTATAGTCGAAATCTCATCTATGTAACATTGAAGGACAAGACTTCCATGACAACTATTAACGAGACAAACCTGCCTGACATGCTCTACAAGGGCAAGGTCCGCGACACCTACGCATTGGGCGACGGTCAACTTCTCATGATCGCCACGGACCGGCTATCCGCCTTTGACGTAGTGCTGCCCACCGGGATTCCGGAAAAGGGCATTGTGCTCTGTCAGATATCCGCATTCTGGTTTGAGAAGTTGACTCACATCATTCCGAACCACTTTATCGCCCTGGCTACTGACCGTCCCGAGCTAGACATTCCAGTAGAGCTGGCACGCCGAGCCATGGTCGTCAAACTCGCTGAGCGCATCGACGTCGAGTGCATCGTGCGCGGGCTTATTACCGGTTCTGCCTGGTCAGAATACAGGCGGAGCGGTACCGTATCGGGACAGCCAATGCCTGAAGGCCTGGTGGAGGGAGACAGGTTTCCCGAGCCAATCTTCACGCCTACAACCAAGGCAGATGAAGGTCACGACGAGTCCATTACCATAGAAGAGATGGGTGAGATGGTCGGCAAAGACCTGACCAGCCGCCTGGCCGAAGTCTCTATCGCACTATTCACCTTCGCCAGGGACTTTGCTGCCGAACGCGGCATTATCATTGCTGACACCAAATTCGAATTCGGACTCAAGGACGGCAATATCCTGCTCATCGATGAAGTGCTCACCCCCGACAGCTCCCGATTCTGGCCGCAGGACCTCTACCAGCCCGGGCAGGGACAACCCTCCTACGATAAGCAATTCGTCCGAGACTGGCTCGAAACCACCGACTGGGACAAGGAATGTACACCGCCGCCTCTCCCCGATGACATCGTCTCGCAAACTCGTGCCAAGTACGTCGAAGCCTACGAACTGCTCGTCGGCGAAGACTTCCCCTGGGCCTGAAACACACCCCGATTGCCATTTGCAACCGTCACCGCCGGTTCGCATAATGACAGCCCCACACACCGCAGACACCGCAGACACCGCAGCCGACTCTCGAGGGGATTGATGGATACCCCCCTGCCCGAACCGCCCGCTCCGGAAACGCCGTCAAGCCAGGAAGACGACGCGACCGATCAGAGTCTCGACGAAACCTACGTCCCCGGTGAATCCGATCCCGGCAACCTGGACGAGATGACTCAAGATGATCCGCCCGCCCGGAAACAGACGGCGGAAAAGGCCGAGGGTGGGAAACCGCCGAGTAAGAACAAGGCGTCCCAACTGGGCGACTTCAAACTGCTCAAGAAACTCGGCGAAGGTGGCATGGGCGAAGTCTACCTCGCTCGCCAACAAGGCCTCGATCGAAACGTCGCTCTCAAGGTGCTCTCCAAACAACTCGGAAAGAAATCGACGTTTGTCGAACGGTTCTTCCGCGAAGCACGTGCCATGGCACGACTCGATCACCCCAATGTGCTCAAGGTCTTCGCCGTCGAAACCGACCAGGGACGACACTACGTCGCCATCGAATATGTCGATGGCCAAAGTATGCAAGATTGGATTGATCAACTGGGCCGGCTGACTGTTGCCGACTCAGTGCTCGTTGCGATCCGCTGCGCCGAAGCACTGCTCCACGCGCATCAGGCCAAACTCGTTCACCGCGACGTCAAACCCGACAACGTGCTGGTCACCCGATCCGGACTGGTCAAGGTCGCCGACTTCGGACTGGCCAAGGCGGCCGATGAAGATGTGTCGATGACCCAAAGCGGCACCGGCATGGGAACACCACTCTACATGGCCCCCGAACAGGCCCGAAATGCCAAGGCCGTCGATCTCCGAGCCGATATCTATGCCCTCGGCTGTAGCCTCTATCGCTTCCTCACCGGAGAACTCCCCTTCCAGGGCGACTCCGCACTGGAACTGGTGATGGCCAAGGAAAAAGGACTGTTCACCTCGGCCCGAAAACTCAATAGTGACATCCCCGATCGGCTCGACCTCATCATCGATCGCATGATCGCCAGGGACCCCGATCACCGACACGCCGACTGCAGCGAACTGCTCGACAACCTCAATGCACTCGGACTCGCCGGAGACACACTGAGCTTCATCGATGGAGCCCAACCCGCGTCCGGTTCCAAGACCGGTTCCACTATCGGCTCCGCTCAACACACCGCTCCCACCACAAAGCCCAAGTCGTCCATCCCGGCCGTCACCCTGCCGCCACCCAGTTCCTCACCCAGTTCCTCACCCAGTTCCGCCGACGACGACGCCGCACAACGAGCCACCGCGGCCGATACCGACAACTGGTTCATCCAACACACCAACGCCAAAGGACGCACCGTCGTCAGCCGGATGACCACCGCTCGCATCCGAAAGGCCATCGATGGCAAACTGATCGATCTCAAGGCCAAGGCCAAACAGAATCAGGACGAATCGTTCATGCCGCTGGTACAGTTCGCCGAATTCGAACCGGCCATCAAGAAACGACTCTCACAAGCCCGCTCGGGGACCGGCAGCGGACTGCAGGACATCTACCACAAACTCGACAAACAACACCATCGACGACGAAAACTTCGGGCTCTCAACTTCCTGTTCCGAACCGCCATGGGCTGGGTCTGGCTCACAGTCTTCCTCGCCGTCCTCGTCGGACTCGGACTCGCCGCCTGGTTCCACTTCGACGACCAGTCGCAACAAATCAAGGACCTGTTCAACTAGAAATGACAACCGGTGCATTCGGCAGAATTGACACGCCTCACTGCCACACCGCCACCACCGCGAATCTCACACACCCGGACAACGCCAAAGGTCGATAGATACGAATAGCCACCGCAGCCAGCACCGCAGCCACCGCAGCCACC
>CAJWRP010000175.1 GCA_913046025.1 uncultured Chloroflexota bacterium | reverse complement strand
ATGTATCCGATCAAAAATCTGAGTTACATGAGACCCACCTGTTTCGTGCGGCTGGGAATGGGCATCTTCCGCGGATTTTTCACCGGGGCCAGAGTCGCCGCTGGCACATGGCGGAGACGCTCCGGCAATTCCACTTCGTCTGGATCAATCACGGATAACAGCAGGACAAAGCCCTTGAGACCTTTCATCAGCTGGGTCACGTAAGGCAGGATTCCCTCTGCAAGTTCCGTACCGTCCAAGGGGATCAGTGCTTTTCAAACATATAATGAATCCTCCTCCTTCATCTGACAATTCTAAAGCTCAAATTAACTTAACCAGGTGTCGCAAAAAGCTACGGCTTGGTTTAGGGGCACTAGGATAACCTGAGCAAGAATATTATACAGACAGTCACGGTCACGGTGGGAACATATTGATATTCGAAGTGCCAATTTTTGGCAGATATCCATCGACATCCACAGGAACGCCACTTCCAATAAAGGGCACATGGGAAACCTGATTGCGCCGATCAGGCGTTGCAGATGTCAAAATGCTGCCACGGCATCTGTTTAGCCTGGCTAGGGCTTGGCGACTCCTGCCGAAAGTTCCCTTCTTGGCTTAGCAGTCAAAAGCCTCACGTCCGCTGACCCGAAGGGATATTGAGGGTTATTAAGGAAAGGTTATCTTTGACACGGTGTTATCAGCAGTATTGGTAACCCAAAGGGATTCGCCGTCAGAAGTCAGTTTCGCAGGACCCCCACCTGCCGAATATGTCGCCAGAATACGCCCATCTGTGTCCATGCTGGATAAAGTGCCATAGGCGCTGTTGGCCACCCACATATGCTGACCGTCAAAATACAGGCCGAATGGGAGCACACCTACTCCCGGTAACGCGAGATCTTGGGGCAGCACACTCGCATTATAGAGCCCAAGTTCTTCTCCCTCAGGGCTGAACTTGCTGATTGTGGAGTCTCGCCAGTTGGCGACCCAGATATTTGCACCATCGCTAGTGATAGATAATGGCACGTCTCCGGTTGGGAATTCTCCCTCGACATTACCCGCCAGGCTGAGTTTTGTAACGGTATCTACGTGAGCGTTTGCTGCCCACACGAACTCTCCATCAAAGTACATATCGATAGTTGATCGCCCTGTTTCAAGCAGCCCAAGGTCCCGCCCTTCAGCGTCCAATCTGGTGGCTACGTTTTCCAGGTATGAGGCTGCCCATATGTCGGAGCCATCGAAGATTATTGCCATAGGTAACTTCCTGACAGGAAAGGTGCCTAGGAGTTCTCCGTCGAGGCTCAGCTTGGAAACGGTATTGTCGTTACGATTGGCGGCCCAGATTGATTCACCGTCGAAGGTAATGGCATTGGGCTCACCCCCTACGAAGAAAGGTCCTAACTCAACGCCGTCCAGAGTCAACTTAGAGACGTTTCCGTCCAGGGCGTTGCCTACCCAGATAGCCTGGCCGTCAAAGAGTATGGGGACAGGCGCACTTCCTACCGGGAAAGTTGAGATAGTGGCACCTTCAAAGGTCAACTTCGATACAGAGACGTGATTGGGATGAGCAACCCAGACAGACGTTCCATCAAACGCCATGGCGCCCGGAGTCATGCCTAGGTGGAATGTCCCCCAATTCTCTCCTTCTAGGCCAACCCTGGTCAGAGTCGCGTCGCTGCGATTGGCTACCCACACAGATTCGTTATCGGAGACGATTGTCGAGGGAAGAGTGCCCACATCGAAGGTGCCCACGACCTCGCCCGAAAGAGTTAGTTTCGACACGGTGCCATCGAACGTGCTTGTCACCCAGATGTGACTGCCGTCGAATGCCAGGCCCCTCGGTCCGGACCCAACTGCAAATGTGCCTTGGATCTGGCCGTTCTCAGATAGCTTGGAGACGGTATCTTCGCGCTGGTTTGCTACCCAGATCGATTCTCCGTCGAATGCCAAACTGACCGGACTAGCACCCACTTCTATGTCTAGCCTGGCACCACTTGGGGCAAACCTTGAGACAGTGTTGTCCTCGCTGTTGGCGATCCAAAGGTAGCTACTGGCGAAAACAGTTGAAATAGGGTGCCGCCCGGCTCCGAATGCGCCAGTGGGCGGGCCGCCGGGTTGATGACGGATAATGGCGAAATGTGTCCCTACCCACAAGGACTCACCATCGAAGGCCAGGGTTCGGGGAAGAGTTTGTGTAGGTTGAGTTGTAAGAACTTTTCCTTCCAGGCTTAACTTTATGAGGTTGTCATCATCCTCATTTGCTACCCAGATAGCTTCTCCGTCGAACAAGATCGCCGAGGGTTGGTTACCAACCTGGAACGTTTCTATCTTTGGCAATTGGATAGGGCCCCTGGGCATGGAAGGAGTTGTACCAGAGATTGGGGGTCCATCGAATGCCCGTCTGACTTGATTCTCAGTAGTCGATGAGGGATTCGCCGAAGGCCTTTCCGCGGAATATGGAGTTGGAGTAGCCACAGGTGGTGTTGAAGGTGCTTCGACAGAATCCGAGGTCTCTGTTGCCGCGGGTTGAGGGGATGGTGGTAGCGCCATTGTTGGAGGAACAGGCTTACCACACGCGACCGTGACCATTATGATTACTCCAACAACAAGCAAGAAACTGTGTTTCATTTCTAGTATTTCTCCAAACCAGGAATAGTTGTCCAACGTACGGTGTTCGCGCTCATGGGTCAGCCCTTTTGTAGAAGACAAGTCGTTCCGGAACGACCGCTGCAATCTCCCTTGAACGCTCTCTTTGGAAGATGCGACCATGTTATTAGATCCCTGCCTCCGGCCAATCTGATTCAAAAATTGACGTGGTGCTTCAGCTCTTACGTCCTAATAAAGAGCGCCACACGATGCCTGGCTTGAAGAGGCTGGTCGGAGGTTCTGTCATGTTCATGACCTGGAGAAACGCGCTGTGGACTACAACGTCGCGGTGAGTTGCCTTTTGCACCCTGTCGAAGTACGCATTGATCAGGTCTGTGCCAAATGGCTTCTTTCCTTTCGTGCCTGGAAACTGAAAATCCAGACCTATCGACAGCTTCCAAGGTACGTCCACGATCTTGCCAGTGCTCGCAAAGAAATCCTTTCCGATCCCTTTTATCGAGTCATGTTGGCGGATGATCTTGTCGATCACATCTGCCTGCATTACGGCGGTTGCCATACCCTGGCCCAAGGTGGGATCGAAGCTGCAGACAGCATCCCCCACGGCAAGAAATCCATCGGGAGGCTGAGCCATCTTTTCGTAGCGATAGCGGCGCACCTCACGCACCTTAAAGACGCCTACCTGAGTCAATGGCTCGCGGTCTAAAATAGTGTCGTGAAGGTCTGGCGCTGGGAGGCTGCGTGCGTAATCCATGAATCCTGTGTCGTCAGCAGGGGGATGATCGCCGTTCCAGCCCGCCAGTGTTACAACCCATCGTTCGCCTTCAATCGGGAAGATGAGGCCTGCCCTAAGGTTGGGCGTTGGGCCGGGATTAATGACCAGCATGCTCGCCCGACCCAGGTCGCCTTCTCGCCGTTCGTAGATTCGAGACGCGCAGCCGAAGTCAATGTTGACTGAGTTTAGTTCCGGAACGCCGAATCCCATTGCCCCCAGCCACTTGGGCGTAGCGGACTCGCGTCCCAGGGCATCGACTACAAGCTCAGCCCTTAATTCGGTTTCGCTATGCTCGCCGTTGAGATTGACCAGCCTGACACCGCCGACACCTGCATGTTCGTCCGACTTGACCATACCCACGGCCTGGTGCTCGTCGAGAAGGCTCACGTTGGGAATCTCAAGGAGTCGCCTGCGAATTTGCCACTCCAGATGGGCCCTGCTTGCCAGCGTGATCAGAAGGCCACTTTCGAAGGGCTTGCGGTAGCCTCCGAGGATGTGCCAAATAAATGAAGAGCCCAGGTCGGCCATCACTCCGCCGCTCTCGTGCACGGCATCGCCAAGTCCAGGGAAGTAGCGGTCCAGAATTGCCATGCCGCTTGGCAATATGCCGTGACCATGGCCTGCCTGAGGTTGCCCCTTGCGATTTTCAGCTCGGTCGTTGAGCTTGTCTCTCTCAATGACCGTAACCTTCTTAAAGTAATCACTGAGAATACGGGCGCTTAGAAGACCAGCCATGCTGGCGCCCATGACGATGGCGTGCTCACCTAGCGTTCTCTTCTGGCCCGAACTGTTATTGTTGGCCATTTCACTTTCCTTAGCAATGTATCCAGATAGGCAGTCGTTGCATCCGCATGACATAAGGCACCGAATTAGACCGGCCTTTGTCTATGCTGGGGTTTTTCATAATTATAGTTCAGAATGATTTGTCCGGTGAGGTAGGCCAAGGCTTTCAATTCTGCTGGCTTGGAATTCCCGGTACACCCATGGTCGGAAGTGTCCTTTGTAGAATTCTGCTGGCTCACGGCTGACTACAGACGACCCACCCATCAGTGCCGTAAACTGTTTTCGGAAACGAAGGTCGGGGATTACAAGCCTTTCGAGTATATCACCTCCTCAACACCGACACCTTTGGAGAGAGGACCGTCTACCTATAGCAATACGCGGTTTCTATAGAGCTCAACCTGAACCTCCTCTGGGTGCTCAGGTTCATCATTGATAAGGGACGGATAAGAAATCCAGAAATTTAGCGGTCTGCGGACTCAGCAGTCACGGAATTGCATGATACTGGGGCCAAGCTCCAACAGGGTATTTGGAACGGTACTGACCACGAGAAGGTACGCCATGAATGGGCCGATAACTGTCGTAAGGCGCTGAGCAACCACGCATTCTCAGACTACTATGGCACGGAAAAGAAGTATGCTAGCGAGGTTGCCTGATAAAGGCAGCTAATTAAGCGATCCGCTGTTCCAATATGGATACCCCTTCTGACCCGAAATAATCAGTCGGCGCCAAGGCCAAAGTAGATAGCGATTGGCTTGGTATTTGGGTATCTTATTACTGCTAGCGGCTACGTGTTATTTCTGACTTTCAGGAGCTGAATACGGCTCCGTATTATTGTATGTGCGGCCATTCCATTAGCTTCATCCCACCAGTACACAATATCCCCAATTTCATCTGCTCCCAACGATGGTCTACTAAGGACCCCAATCTGGTGGCTTAGGCGATACCGGAATGAAATTCTCATGGACTCATAGCCTGATACCGGCCGCAATATTCGAGGAATGCAGCTTCGTATTGCTAGTGATGGCGGTTGTATTCTTTCGCGGATTGTTGGTTATCAAATCGTAGTGGGCGCAGGCCATACCAGACTTTCCCCCGGGGGCGTATCGTAAGGTCTGGTTACGGGCTCGTTACCGTGGTGGACTTCGTTCAAATTAGCCTTGGCGCAGTCTGCGTTTTGTAGTCTGGGGGTCTCTTGGAAAAGCAAATGGAGCTAACCTTACTAGTCTTCGCGGTGCGCAAGGACGTTTGGTGACGATTGAGGAGCGCCGGGGTATACTGGGAACTGATTAATCGTTCGCCAACGACTCCGGAAAGCCTTTTGGCCTTCTAGTCTGGCGGACAATCCAAAAAGGAGATAACAATGCCTACACTGTCTAACGAAGATATCCAGGCTCTGGGAAAGGCCGTAAATCTGGACATCCAGGAGCCAGACCTGGCTCAGGTGGCCTATAGCCTAAATGCCATGCTGGAAGCCATGGACAAGATTGATCTGCCTGGCCTGAATAGTGTAGAGCCTCTGCCAATCATACCGCCATACGAACCTGCAGGTTAACCAAAGCACTTCTTTTTCTCTCTCAAGCAACTATCAGGCGGAGGTATCAAAGTGGATTCAAAGGACATAGTTTTTCTTTCTCTCTCGGAGCAGGCCGG
>CAJWRP010000174.1 GCA_913046025.1 uncultured Chloroflexota bacterium | reverse complement strand
TGCTTAAAAAGCCTTGTAGTTTTTGAAAACAGGCCTATGATACGAATTTGAAGTCTCAATCCAAACAGATTGCTTTTGACGGGCAACATCGATGCACAAAAATAGTGACATGAACCCCGAAACTATTGCCGCCCGCGCAAGCCACTACGTAGACCCAGCCACTGGGGCTATTCTGGCGCCTATACAGCCGTCCACCACATTCGAACGGGGAGCCGATGGAGGCTATCCCACCGGGAACGTCTATTCTCGTGTAGGCAACCCTACCCGGCAGCAGCTAGAGAGCGTGATGGCTTCACTGGAGGGCGGTAACGCCTGCGCTGCATTCTCGTCCGGCTCCGCCGCAACCGCCGCCGTCTTTCAGTCGCTGTCTGCCGGCAACCACGTAGTAGTGGCGGAGGATTGCTACCACGGCACTGCCAATCTGCTGCGCGATATCTTCTCTCGATGGAGCTTGGAAACGACCTTTGTTGACGCCACAGACCCGGCGGAGATCCGACGAGCCATTAAATCGAACACAAGGCTTGTCTGGCTCGAGACGCCCTCCAACCCCATGCTGAAGATAACGGACATTGCGGCGACTGCTGATATAGCGCATGAGGCCGGGGCGTTGTGTGTTTGCGACAATACTTGGGCCACTCCTATGCTGCAGCGACCTATGGACCTGGGCGCCGATCTAGTGGTGCACTCGACCACCAAGTACCTAGGCGGTCACAGCGATGTGTTGAGTGGTGCTGTAATTGCCAAGCAGGAGAGCGATGCCTTCAATAAGATTCGCGAGATTCAGGGGACCTACGGTGCTGTCCCATCGGCCTTTGATAGCTGGTTGGTATTGCGGGGAATTCGAACGCTGCACCTGCGAATGCGGGCGCATTGCGACAATGCGGGACAGATTGCTCGATTCCTCAGCGACCATCCCAAAGTAGAGACGGTGCACTACCCGGGCTTGACATCTCACGCAGGGCATGCCATTGCCAGCGAACAGATGAAAGATTATGGCGGCATGTTGTCTCTGCAGGTGGTGGGCGGCGCTGAAGTGGCCATGCAGGTTGCGGCCAAGCTTAAGCTTTTCACCAGGGCAACAAGCCTTGGTGGCACCGAGAGCCTGATTGAACACCGTGCGTCTATAGAAGGTCCGGGAACGGCAACACCAGACAACCTCTTGCGCATGTCAGTTGGCATCGAGAATACAGACGACCTCTTGGCAGACCTTTCACAGGCTTTGGGGTAGGCGATCAACAGATTAGGGGATAATGAATGGAGCAGTACGCTCGGATAGCTCTTCTGGCAAAGTTCTACCGGAGCTGACTACTCGATTACGTGGCTGGAAGTCCGTTAGCTTTAGCGTCATTTCACTCTCTCTTCCTCCTGAATCGTTTCGGGGTCACGACGTAAATGGGGTCTTTGTCTTCTGCTATGCGCCGCTCGGGTGATGTTGCTCGCGGTGTTGGCGAAGCAGGTCCTTGCCGTAGTCGTTGCCGTTTGGTGTGCGAATCACGGTGTGTATGTGATTTCGGCTAGGTTCCGTATGGTGCAGCGCAATGCCGCTCTGGTGGTCAAATTCTATAAGAACCACAGGACTGTGTATTCTGTAATAGAAGATGCTGTCTTCGTTATAGCCACCAATCCAGGCGATGTAGGTCCTATGAAGATGCGCCCATATCTCCGCCATCTTTGCCTTTGCATGCGCTTTCGGTACCCTGCCGACGTAGGTCTCCGCGATGGCCAAAACCATGTTTTGCTGATCGACGGAAAGCTCATCGTATCGGATGCCCTCGTAGCGCATTTCGAAATTGTCTCGATATGCTGTCGTAAACACCTCGCCCGGCATAGTTTCCGCTATGGTGGCTTTTACTCGTTGTTCAGGAGTGAATGACATGCCCAGGGTTAGCCCTGTCTCTTCTTCGGATTGGAACACCCGTGTCCCGGCATATTTCCCAATATCCACGGCTACAGGCTCTGAGCCCATAAAGGTGGGTGTGGCGACTATCTGGCCGCCCAGCACGAAGTAATTAATGATCAGGTGATGACCGTCGATCTGCCAACCCCATGGCTGATTGTCTGACGGATTGCCCAATATGCTTAGCCAGTAGAGCCACTCGCCATACTCTTCGCCTTGCCCCGTAATTTCAAGTATGGACTCATTTAGGCGCATTACGTCACGGGCTGTTTTAAAGCCTTCAGGACTAAGGCTTTCGCGCATCAGAGTCATGGCCAGGTTTTTTTGCGTCTGGGCGAGCTCGTCCAGGAAAGCGCCGTGCCTCATAAGGTACGGATGCACGTTGCTCCAGCGTCTCCAGACATCGCTGTCAATGGAGAACAGGGCGCTTTCCCTCTGGTCGGCATTCAGCGATTCCAGAAATAACCTGGCAGCTGTGTCTACACCGGTGCTTGGTACTCTTTGATCATCCAAAGAAAACAGGCCGGTCTCGGGCGACCCAGCCTCTGTAACGCCTTTGAACTCTTCGGTAACCAGGCGTGTGCCGGTATCGAGCATTCCCTGGAACAACTCATGCAGGGTGTCTGGTAATGCCCGAGCTGAACTATGCGGCCTTTCTCCCGGTTCGAAGTCTCTTACCTGAAGTCGCATATTGCGTCTCCTCGTCACTCTGTGTTTCCGGTCCATTCAGCGAAGGTTATGCCTTAGTCTTCTAGCGTCACCGTTGCCGAAAATCGAGGCTCGTCGCCCACCACTCTGGTTGTATGGCCGTTGCCAGTGGTGTCTTCCGCAAGGGTAACGTGGCCGGGCCCGAACCGATGAACCGAGCCATCTTTTAGGCCAATCTCTACCTGACCTGAAAGGTTGATTACGTATTGACGTCGAGGGGCGTTATGCCAGTCGCTAAAGTACCCTGCTGGCGAGACCCGGAACCGAACACCCTTTGCCTCATGCAGTTCCGTAAGCTCTGTATGATCTGCAGGGTCTAGCTCCTCCATGTGTGTTTCGCCGTCATCGCCGGTGTAAAGTCTAATGATTGCCAATGTGTCGATCCTCCTTTTATGTTGCTGGATATCTTCTCATAACTGTCTTTTGTGTCAAGAGTTCGCCCACGAATCCCACTGCATTGGCAAAAGCCGTGTTGTCGGCTATCATCGCGCCATTCCTAAGGATTGGAGATTACTTTGGCATACATTAAGACTGTGAAATACGCTGACTCCCGAGGCCCAGTTCGAGAGGCCTACGATCAGGTATTCGAAAAACGAGGAATGTTCCCCAACGTGCTGACAGTAAACGCTGCTCGGCCACATATCATGAAATCCATAGAATCGCATTCGAGGATCGTTATGCAGACCGAGTCTGGACTCACCGGAGCAGAGCGCCAGATGATTGCTGCGGTGGTGTCGGGAATCAACGAATGTGTTTATTGAACGGTCTCCCACGCAGAGGCTCTGCGTCAAGAGGCCCCGGAGTCCAAGATCGCACAGCAGTTGGGAGAAGACTATCGACACGCGGACTTGACGCCCAAGCAGGAGGCTATGCTGGAGTTTGCGGAGTTCCTTACCATC
Source organism: uncultured Chloroflexota bacterium (assembly GCA_913046025.1). The sequence goes on along the minus strand of CAJWRP010000174.1, from coordinate 2,285 downwards.
AGCCCATCTGGCATGAGTCAGGCCAACGTCGACGCACTTTTGGAAGTTGGTTGGACCGATGAAGACGTCATCGACATCGTGCATATCACAGCACTTTATGCCTATCAGGTGCGTATTGCCGAGGGGCTTGGAATTGAGATCGAGACTAACAGGGTAGACATATCGGCCGAGTTGTCATTTAGCGACAAGGTGTCATCTAAGACTTTCGGCTCCATAGCAGCCCACCCCGGTAACTTTTAAATTTATGGGCAGCCACAATCAGGGATAGACCAAGTGGAGATAAGGCCTAGAGTCTTCTCTGGTAAAGGTGCTGCTAACATGCTGGTCTGTACCTATGATGCTCTTTGCCTCTGAAGGCATTCGCCTAACCCATTTAGAATCAAGAGACGAAGTGGGTTAGACGGGAGAGCATTTCGTCCCCTTCGCTGTCCACGCCCATCTCTGCCCTGCCGATGATTTCCATCTGCCTGTCGCTGTTGGGAGGCATTAGCGTGCAGGTTCGAACATCTCGGAATACACGACCCAACGGGTTGCTGGCGTGGGCGCTGCGTCCTCCTACCGTCTGAATGGCCTTCTCAGTGACCATTAGTGCAGCCTCCGTGGCCAGGTACTTCGCCTTGGCCGAAAGCACTGCCCTCTCGAAGGGGTTCGAAACTTCCCACAGGCTGGCCGCTTTGTAGATGGAAAGGCGTGCGCCCTCCAAGGCCATGGTCATCTCGGTAACACGACCCTGCACGGGCAGCGTGTGCGACATCGGATTTGGGTCTGGGTCGAAGCGGGTGTTGCGAGAGTAGTCTTTTACAAAATCCAGGGCCATCTGCGCGGCGCCAAGGTAGACCGATGCGTAGCCCAGGCCAAAGCTCTGACCGATGCCTAGCTTGTCGCCTCTGCCTGGCGTGCCTAGGATTTCGTCTTCGGCCAGTTCGCAATTTTCAAAGCTTACGCTGGGACTGATTGTGGCGCGCATGCCCAGAGTGTCCCAATCGCCAATTATCGTCTGACCAGGAGCGTCCTCCGATGGGATGGCTAGTATGTAGCCGTTGATAGCATCCATGCCCTTCATAGTCGAGTGCACGATGCTGCGTCGGGTGGCGCCGGCCATAGTGCAGAAATGCTTGCGTCCATTGAGGTAGTATCCGCCTTCGCGCTTGGACACAATCGAGTCGGCGGTACCCGTTCCTCCGCGTCGTGCCGGTTCGCTTCCCCAACTACCAAATACACGACCGTCCTTGATGACTTCGGCAAAGAATTTCTTCTTCTGTTCTTGTGTACCTAACTCGCTGATGAACCTCTGGACCACTGAGTGCATATGTACAGTCATCCCGGTACTGGTGCAGCCCTGGGTAAGCGTCTCCACTACCAGGACGTAAGAGAGCATATCCAGACCCAGACCGCCGAACTCCTTGGGAATGGCTATCCCTAGTAGGCCGTTCTCCCAGATGTCTTTCCAGCTCTCCTTGGGGTGAGTGGCTGTCTTGTCGTAGTGCTCTGCTCTGGGTGCCAGCTTTTCCTTGGCTATCCACTTTGTTTTTTCAATTAATTGTTCTTGCTCTTTGGTCAGCCTGAAATTCATCTATTACCTGCTCCAGCTAACAATAAATTCAGCATATAATGTGAGGCCAATACGGCTCTCAATCATGCTTGTATTATAGGCAATAGAATATCACTATACGATTATTTTTTCATCTTTGCTTTGCCGAGAAATGGCCATAACTCGGCGGTCCGGCCGTTCGTCTGCGGATTAGCGACAATCCGCCCAAGCGACAAGGTCGTATTGTGGCCAGCAAGAATATACGGGTATTATTGTTTATCAACGTCGTCATCTGCTGGAGATTGCATGAGCAACCCTGAAGCAGTACCTTACATTCGCTGCGAGGACCTGTTCAAGATATAAAAGATCTCCGATCTGGAAGTCGTAGCTTTGCGTGGTCTGGACCTCAGCGTTGAGCGTGGTGAGGTAATCGCCATAGTTGGGGCCAGCGGTAGCGATAAGAGCACGCTCCTTAACATCTTGGCAGGATACGATGCGCCGTCGGCTGGCCGGTTGACTGTGGGCGACAAGGACCTGCTTAGAATGACAGGGAAAGAGGTCGAACTCTACCGCAGGGAAGAGGTCGGTTTCATTTGGCAGCAGACGAGTCGGAATATGTTCCCCTACCTTACGGCGCTGGAAAACGTCGCGGTGCCGCTCGAACTGGCGGGCTGCGACGACGCCTTTGCACGTGCCGAACAGGGGCTTGCGGCGGGCGGTCTGGGTCATCGCCTGGCGCATTTTCCGGGCCAGC
>CAJWRP010000173.1 GCA_913046025.1 uncultured Chloroflexota bacterium | reverse complement strand
TTTCTTCCGTTGCAGGATTAATAACATCATACGTTTCTTTGTTCGCAGAAGGTTGCCATTTGCCATCTATAAATTGACCAAATTTTCTATACATTTTTGCTATTTTATAAATTAATTAATCTCTTTAATAAATGAATAAAATCTCCTTAAAAAACAATTTTGTATATAAAGTTAATATTGGCAAACCTTCGATGTTGAAAGATTTGAATGGTTACCCAGGTACCAAGCCACCTTGGGGAACAGTCGTAGCGGTAGACCTGGCCACAAGCGAAGTCAAATAGGAAGTGCCTCATGGAACGATTAAAGATCTTGCACCAGTACCTCTATCGTTCAGGTGGGGAGTGCCAAACATGGGAGGCCCTATAGTTACGGCCCAGAGACTCTTCTTCATAGGGGCGACTAAGGACGACTACTTGCGAGCGTTTGACATTAAGCCAAGGGAAGAACTCTAGAAAGTCGACTGCCCGCGGGTGGACAGGCCACGCCGATGACGTATCGTCTGAGTGAAGATGGTAGGTGGTTCGTTGTGATTGCAGCGGGAGGTCATCTCGGACTAGACACCAAGACAGGCGACTCTCTGATCGCATTTGCCCTCAAGGAAAAATAGGCAGAGAGAAGTTGCACCCAAGCCTGTCGCTGGTCCTTGCAGGTTCGCCTGAAAGATCACTTAAGCCGAAAAACTGATTCACAAGATCCAGAGTTCCTCAGCCTATCAGTTCAGCTAATTCAGACATGTCTTCGATGCCATCCAACCGCTTCACCAATTCAATAATGAGGCCGACCCGTGGCTCGTCTATGAGTGGCTCGGTGTAACGCCTGAACTTCTCAGCAACACCTTCATAATCCAGTGGATACCCCAGCGATCCAGGAAATCCTTTGCCATATGATGTATGGCCCTCGCCTCTTATCACCACCGTTATCTCGGATTCCAGGCCACTTAAGGCTGGGTCTTCCGAAACTTCTATTCGCCTAGCCAAAGCTCTTATTTCCGGATCGACCAAGACTTCTTCGTTGAAGGCCACTGGATTGGATATGTCCCGGGCCAGGGCCACCGCTACCGTAAAGGGAAGGCTGTATTGACCGCCTAACATGTTTGTAGGCTCTCGTTCGGCATGCCTTGACGAGACGATACGAGAGCCGCCGGCTATAGACACCTTACCAATGTCCGAAGGTGAAAAAGCTATGCGCTTCTTCAGTCCTTGAATGGCATGAACAATAGCCTGCCCCGTAACGTGGCAGGGATAGGCCTTAATAGCAAGTTCCCTTGATATCCACTCCTGCCCTAGGCCGCAGGTCAGCTTGGCAGGCTGGGGATTGGGTGAGACTGCGTTCAAATATCCGTGCCTGCCCTCGAATACCGTAGTAGGCCCCGTGAAGTCCTTCCCAGCCAGCAGCGCACTCTCCAGCCCCATTTGCGCGGCGCGTCCCAGATGCAGGCGCTTGGTCATTGCCCCCTCGAACGCGAACTCTGTTAGACCCGCAGAGTGTGAGCCGGCAATGCCCAGAGCCCACGCGGTAGTTTCCTGATCAAGGTTCATCAGCTTGGCAACCGCAGCTGCCGCTCCAAACGGACCGTTGACGCCGGGATTATGGAAGCCGCGCTCATCTTCGGTTGCTCGGGTCTGCGCTGCGCCCACGCGACAGGTCACCTCGTAGCCAAGCATCATCGCCAAAATAAACGACCTGCCGTCGAGGTGCTCCCGTTCTGCGAAAGCCAGGGCTGCGGGAAAGGCCGTGCCGCCGGGATGCGCAGAATGCCCTACATGCTCGACCTCGAAGGCTCCTATCATGGCGCCGTTTACCAGGCTTGCCCTGGATACATCGAACTTGGTCTTCTGACTGAATACTGAGGCTTCGGAGTTACCTCCCAGCTCGCTCGCCAGCGAGGCAACCTTGTTGGACCAGGGTTGCTCTGCGCCAACAAAACCAGAGGCCAGGTTATCAAGAACAAATACCTTGGCCTTGTCGATGAGATCAAAAGGCAGGTCTTGGAAACGCGTTTCGGCAACAAATTGAGCTATACGCAGAGTCTCATTCATATTTAGCCAGTCCTATTTTTGGAAAATGTGGTTACTGCTCGCATGTCATTACAAAACACGTGAACCACGTGCCAGACAACAAAACACGCCCGTCTGTGTTCTAGATACATCGACGGGCGCGTCTTAAACAGGTCTCTATCGTCATACTACCGACTTAGGCTTCAAAGCCGCCCATAGCCAGCCTTTTAAAACTATCGAGGGTCGTCAGAGATCATGGAGCGGCCCTTGGACTCCACAAGGGAAAGTCTATCCGCAACCAGGTCCCTGTCCAACTCCGCCGCGATGGTCGGATATCCGGCGTACTCCAGCATAGCGGGCAATTTGCCGCCATTGAACTGGTCCAATATCCATGTGAATGAATCTGGGTTTAGCGTCGTGTCCATAAAGTTCCGCTCATTCTTGTTGCGAGGGCCATAATGGTAGTGTGGAGCGACGCGGAAGCAGTCTACCGCCATCAACTCAACTTCCTCACCGGAGATGTCGCCCATGACGTGAATGGCAAGCCCCCCGTCGTCACCAGCTGTTCGCATTTCCAGTCCAAAGCGTATGTTGCCCGCTTCAATAACCTCTGTGCCGCGATTGTGCGTAACGTTGCGCCTACCGGATAAAGTCAGATCGCGTACCGCTGTCTCTACCTCGTCCACCTTACTACCCACCGCATCGTAATCCACGCTGTCGGCAAGGTTATCGTATCCTGCCCTACGAATCATCTCAGGCAGCTTGTTGCGAATTTGTTTAAATGTCCAACCAACGGAATTTCCGGTGGCAATGGGATCCAACATTACACGCTCGTTCTTGTTCTCTGGACCATAATGGTAATGCGGAACATTGGCGAAGCAGTCGAATCTAAGTATCTCCGTCTGCTTACCGTCAACGTCGCCGAAAACATTCAGGCAAACTCCCTGGTCAGGCGCGCTGCCTACCCCACCGTCGATGGTCCTATAGTGCATCACAAACGTTATACCGCCTGCTTCGATTGTGGTATTTCCTGTGGTCATAATGTTCTCCTTGCTTGATTTACTCTTTCAATGCCACCACGAAAGTAGAATTAGCGCGAGTGTACTTGCAGCCATTAAGGGTGTCAACTTCAACCTCCAAACCTAGCCTTACTTTTATGCCAAGGCTCGGCCAGCCCCCTATATTTGACTATGTCCTTCTAGCACTTTATCGTTGGTCATGACCGGAGCCAAACTGGCTACCGGCAGCACGGCAAGTTCTTGGGAAGAAATGCTCTGCAAGCAGTTCATAGGGAGATTAGAAAATGGCCGATACCGATAAGAAATTGGGCGGCGTAGGTTCCTACGTGCTTTTTGAAAACGACGTCGTCAAGGTCTGGCAAAACGACCTCAAGCCAGGCGAGTCCAGTGAGTGGCATCTTCACGAGAACAACTATCTCTTCGTGGCTACTGTACACGGGGACTTAGCAATCGAGCATAAAAGCGGTGAGAAGCATGACACGACTCTGGAGCCCGGCAGCGTTGTCATTGGCGAAAAGGACTCGATTCACCAGCTGAGCAACCGGGGCGACACTCCCTACTCCAGCGTAATAATCGAAATCAAGTAGATTTGCATTGTAGAACGGGACCACTGCGGGTTGGCGCAACAGTTCGTGGAGCTATGGCTTCTTGCTTAGCATACGATCTCCGGATTACGAACCAAAGCTAAGCCAGCTTAGAAAACCAGGTGCGCGTGGCAACCGTGCTACACGTCTTCATAAGCCTTCAAGCTGGTAGGACCGTTCACCCGAAAAACACGATTAGGCTCATAATCCAACGACCAACCGAATACAAAAAAAGGAAGTAGCACTTGAGCGATAAGGAACTTGAAGGCAAGGTTGCGATAGTTACAGGGGCAGGTAGACTCCGAGGCATAGGTAGAGCTGCTGCAGTGGAGTTGGCGAAACTGGGTGCAGATGTGGTAATTACCGGCACGGGACGCAACCCCGACAGGTACCCCGACGACGAAAAGGCCGCAGGCTGGAAAGACGTGGAGAGCACCGCCGAGCAGGTCAGGGCAGAGGGTGGTAGGGCACTGCCGCTGGTTGTGGATGTCTCAGATCCGGTAGCCGTCCAGTCCATGATGAACAAGACCATCGAAAAGTTTGGCCGCGTAGACATCCTTGTAAACAACGCAGCATACGCCATGGAGCCTGCTCTAGGTCACATTACTGAAGTCTCCCCAGAAATGTTCCAGCGAGTCCAAGACGTTAAGGTAATGGGCACCTTCCTGTGCACGCAGTCCGCCACCCGCAGCATGATCGAGAAAGGGGAAGGTGGCAAGGTTATCAACATCTCCTCTGCGGCTGGCAAGCGAGGCACGCCTAACACGCTGGCCTACAACGCCGCCTGTTTCGCCTTAATTGGCATGACCCAGTCCATGGCCCGCGAGTTAGGGCCAAATGGCATTAATGTAAACTGCGTCTGCCCCGGCACTACGGACACGTCTCGCACAGACTTTTACGGCCGCGACGATTTCTGGAACCAGCGAGTGGCAGGCACCGCCATCGGCCGCAACGGCACCGACACCGAGGTAGGGGCGTTTATCGCGTACCTGTGCACAGAGGCCACATCCTGGATCACAGGCCAATCAATTAATATCAATGGCGGCACCGTCATGGAACTTTAGTTTTTGGATTTTTTTGGCGGTGGCCGTTAGGCGAGCGGAGGTAGATAGGGATTCGCAGCAATACGATGGCTTCAGTTCTTTTGGCTATGGGCGTTTGGCGAGCAGAGCTAGATTGGGATTTGACTCAATACGACGGCTTCAGTTTATCTGGCGGTGGCCGTTTGGCGGTCTGAAATGGTCAGGAAATCAGTTCATATTGTGGCTGCGGGTCTGCTGCCAAGATTTAAAAAAAACGGAGGTTAGCGAATGACAATGAGGGATAAAGTAGTGGTGGTGACAGGCGCGGGCAGGGGAATTGGCCGCGAGATAGCTCTGGCATTCGCGCGGGAGGGCGCCGACCTGGTTTTGACGTCGCGCACGGAATCCGCCTTGTTAGAGACCAAGACCATGATCGAAGAGATCGGCCAAAAGGGCCTGGTTGTCACCTGCGACGTTAGTGAGCCGGAGAGCGTGCAAAGCATGGCCGAGCAGTCCTTGGCCCACTACGGCCACGTGGATGTCCTCGTCAACAACAGCGGCATCGGTGGTCCGTCAGCAGAAACCTGGAATATCGACCCCAAGGACTGGGTCGAGACCTTCGACATAAACGTGAAGGGAACGTTCCTCTGTTGTAGCGCCTTCCTGCCATCTATGATCGAGCGGCAGGCTGGCAACATCGTTATCATTGGCTCCATGACCGGCAAGCGCCCTCTCTGGGGGCGGTCGCCCTACGCAGCCAGCAAGTTGGCGCTGGTTGGTTTGGCACGGACACTGGCGCTGGAGACAGGCCCCCACGGCATACGCGTCAACGTGATCTCCCCTGGCGCAGTGGAGGGAGAGCGCATTCAGTGGGTTATTCAGCAGCAGGCCGAGGGCCGAGGCATCACGCCTGAAGAGGCCCGGGCAGAGCTTGCCAGCGGATCGCCGTTGAACCGGCTGGTGCCCGCCTCAGACGTTGCTGCCGCAGCAATCTACCTGGCATCGGACAGGTCCGGCTCCACTACTGGCGAAGACCTGAACGTATCAGCCGGCCTGGTCGGCTATTAGCGTTTTTCGTATATGAATCTGAGGACATGCACATTGTCCGAACCAATATTTTAGGCAGCAGGAGGAAGACATGGCACGGTTGATTGACCTTTCCATTGATATCTAC
>CAJWRP010000172.1 GCA_913046025.1 uncultured Chloroflexota bacterium | reverse complement strand
GCATAGGCTCCGCCAACGCCACCAGGGTTAACACCTGCGCTGTCTACGACAAGCCCACCTGTGCCATTCAATCTTGGTGCTATCTCCTTTTAAAAGTCATTTTGAGTTCGGAGTCCGATTTATGCTGGATTACGCCGTCAACATACTTAATGTCGTCCCATAACGCCTCCCAAATCATGGCGCCCGGTCTATTAGTTGCCTCTTTACGTCTTAAGCTGCCTCATACGCCGCCCCGTTTGCCTTGAAGGCCACCCCGCTTTCTCCGGTGTTGGATGTATAGCCGATAGAGTCTGTGTCAGCCACCTGCGAATTAACGCCCTCAACCACGATGCCCAGGATCTCTGCGAACTGCTGCGCCACCGCTGGTCGGTTATCACCAATGTTCACAGATCCTTCGGTGAGCCTGACAGGAACGTCATGCCCTACCGTTGCCACCACAGCGGACGGGCCTGTGTTATCCCTCCAGAACCCCATGGCCACGTCTTTACCTCGCAGCTTGCTTCCACCTGCTCTAACGGAGCGCTGTAATGAGGATGGCTCTTTACTACTTCCGCTGTCTTAAGCATACCAATCCGGGGATGAACTACGCCGTCCACTGAAATTGGCTGAACTCTCAACGAAGAGTATTTTATGAACGACGAAGGCAGGCTGATGAACTCGAGCCTGCTGGACTATCGAATGCCTACCAGCCTGGACGTTACGATGATGGAGACCGGGCTTGTAGAGGTCCCGAACCCAGGTCACCCCTTTGGCGTCAGAGGCGTGGGAGAGGCCTGCATAGTGCCACCGCTGGCAGCCATAGCAAATGCGGTCTATAATGATATGGCCGTGCGCATTCGGGATATGTCGATGTCCTCTGCCGTTATGCTCAAGGCGCTTCAGGAGAAGAAGTAGAATCCTGGCAATATCTCTTGGCGGATGAAAATTTGCCCAGTGAACCTTAGATGATTCAATTACAGTGGCCATCTTTTAAGATGTGTGGCCCAAAATAAAAATGCGTAAAACAACAGAGGTGGTGTAGATGGCGAAGCAGTTCCAGTTCCAAGAGGATGCGTGGAAGCAACTCATGGAAGGCGTGGATACCCTTTCCAAAGCCGTAGGGATAACCCTTGGTCCTAGCGGACGCAATGTAGTTCTTGACCAAGATTTTGGCCCTCCGCAGGTTTGCAGCGATGGCGTAACCATTGCGAAAGAAATTGAACTTAAAGATCCATTCAAGAACATGGGTGCCCAGTTGTTGAAGGTCGCCGCCAGTAAGACCAATGATGTGGTTGGCGACGGCACGACAACCTCGACGATTTTGGCACAGAGCCTGCTACGCCAAGGGTTCAAAAATATGGCTGCTGGAGCAAATCCCTTGGAATTGAAGAAAGGGATTGAGGTTGCCGTAGCCGCTATCAAGGACGAGATCCTTGCAATGTCCCGCCCTGTGGATAGCAAGGATCAGGTGTCGCAGGTAGCCATTCTGGCAGCGCACGAGGACGAGATGGGGGGCATCATCGCTGAGGTGCTTGACGAGGTAGGCGAGTCCGGTGTTGTTACTGTGGAGGAGTCCAAGGGCCTAGGTTATGAGGTTGAATATGTAGAGGGAATGCAGATCGACAGGGGATACCTTTCTCCTTACTTCGTTACGAATCAGGACAAGATGGTCACCGAGCTAGATGAACCGTATATTCTACTGACCACTGAGAAAATTTCGGCCATGACCGATCTTATTCCCATTCTTGAGAAGCTAAACTCTGTCAGTCGCAATGTCGTCATCATCGCTGAGGATGTAGACAGCGAGGCACTGGCCACTCTTGTTGTAAACAAGATTCGTGGCAACCTCAATGCGGTGGCGATCAAGGCACCGGCGTTTGGGGAGCGACGCAAGGCCATCATGGATGACATTGCCATTCTGGTGGGCGCTACAGTCATCAGCAGCGAACTGGGGCGCAACATGGACTCCGCGACCATAGAAGACTTGGGTAGAGCTCGCAAGGTTGTGTCTACCAAGGACGAGACGACCTTTATAGAAGGAAATGGAAACCAGGCAGACATTCACGCGCGAATCGGCCAGATTCGGCAGCAGGCTGGGGACACCTCTTCGGATTATGATCGTGAGAAGTTGGAAGAGCGGGCCGCGAAGATGTCTGGTGGCGTAGCCGTCCTGAAGGTCGGAGCCTTTACTGAAATCGAGCTTCGAGAGAAGCGCCAGCGCGTGGAAGACGCTTTAGCAGCAACCCGAGCAGCGATGGAAGAGGGCATTGTGCCAGGCGGTGGAACGGCGTTAGTCCGGGCTGCCCAGGCTGCGCGAGGTAAGATAAGCCTTACAGGGAGCGAGCTTACAGGCGCAAATATGACCTTTGAGGCCATCGCCGCTCCATTGATGCTGATAGCCGACAACGCGGGCTACAGTGGTGTTGTTGTTCTGGATGATGTTCAGAAGAGTGAAGGCGACTACGGTTTCGACGCCGAAGAGGGCAAATTCGGAAGCATGTACGAAATGGGTATCGTCGATCCTACGAAGGTTGTACGCTCCTCATTGGAAAATGCTGCCAGCGTAGCGGGTATGATGATGACTACGGACACCATCATGACGGAGCTTAACCCGATGAAGCTCCCAGCGCCTTACGATGACTAAAAGCTGCGTATAGATACTTTGATTAGCAGTGAGGGCAGGCGTTAAGTCTGCCCTCACTTTTTGCTCATTTGAGTATGCAGTGTGGCCAGGTGGATGCGAGATTTGATCGAGAAATTGAAGGAAATGGACTTAGTGCACGTTGAAGCCAGGTTCTGCTGCCCCTATAATCACGAGGCGATTTGTGAACAAATCCAACATCAGTGGCAAAGCGTAATACCGTAGGAAGTGTGGGGTACATTGGCCGAAGCAAGCACAGTCGACAACCCAGCGGACCAGCCCGCTGCCGATGAACGCGCATCAGCCGGGAATATGTCTATTGAAGTAAAAGGAGTCAGCAAGTTCTTTGGTTCGCTGACTGCTGTCAATAACCTGTCTTTCATCGTGAAGAAGGGTGAGATCGTGGGATTTCTCGGGCCCAACGGCTCCGGTAAGACCACGACTATGCGTATGTTGACCTCGTTCTATACGCCAGATGCGGGAGAAATCAAGATAGATGGCATAGATACGCAAGAGAACGATCTGAGGACTCGCTTTAGCATTGGATACCTGCCGGAGAACAATCCTTTTTACGCGGACCTGATGGTCAGCGAATACTTGAACTTCATAGCTGATCTGCGTGGCCTGTCCAAAGAGGAACGCAAGCAGAACATACCGCCCACCGTCGATGAAACGGGCCTGAGCGAGGTCTATTACAGGCCTATTGGTCAGCTTTCTAAGGGCTACAAACAGCGTGTTGGACTGGCGCAGGCCATTCTACACAGGCCTTCGATTCTAATACTGGACGAGCCGACAGAGGGGCTGGATCCTAATCAGCGTCTCACTATCCGAGACCTGATAAAGTCCCTGGGGCAAGAGCGCACAGTAATGATCAGCACCCACGTAATGCAGGAGGTGGAGACCACTTGCGAGAGAGTTCTTGTCATCAGCCGGGGAGACCTGGTGGCGGACAGTCCTGTCAGCGATCTGCTTTTGAAAGCGCAGGGCGTGCGGACTGTGCATATCGAGGTTGAAGGAAACGAAATCGAACGTGCCCTGGAGAGACTGCCCAATGTGGATTCTATTCAGCGCGAAGACCGATTGGACGGCCACAAGCGGTACGTTATCTCCACTCAGGCTAATGAGGACCTTCGCCCAGCTATATTCAGTTTGGCAAAGCGCAATGATTGGGTGCTATACGAGCTTCGGGAAGACCGTGCCCGCATGGAAGATGTGTTCCACGACCTGACTGTGGACCGGCAGAACGAGAGCCAGGTAGAATCTTGATTCAGTATTCATTGAAATATAACAATCAGGCAAACCTCGAGTTCAGGGACGTGATTTAAAGAATGCGTTCGCTGTTGGCGCTTGTTAAAAAAGACCTGAAGGGCTATTTCGATCAGCCTATCGGCTACATTATCATCGTAGGCTTTGTTGCGCTCCTGTCCTGGTCATTTTTCAACTCAGCCTTTCTTACTTCTGAAGCTTCGCTGAGGCCGCTGTTTACTGTAGATGCGGCAGTGGAGAGTCCTTCAATACCATGGCTGCTAGCTTTCTTCGTGCCCTTGGCGACCATGAGGTTGCTGGCTGAGGAGCAGAGGGACGGCACCCTGGAACTGCTTTTGACTCAGCCCCTACGCGGATGGGTCATATTGCTGTCCAAGTTCGTGTCCGGTCTCATATTTGTGTCTGTGGGAATACTGGCAACCCTGGGCATTCCCATTACTTTGCAGACGGCCGGTAGCCTGGATTGGGGCGCTGTGACAGGCCAGTACGTTGGTAGTATTTTGCTGGCCGCGTCTTTCGTATCAATAGGCCTGTTCACCTCCAGCGTCACTCGTAACCAGATTGTGGCGTTCATCCTTGGGGTGTTTGTAACCCTGGGACTAATGCTGATCGGCTTGGACGAGATAGGCGTGACATTACCCGGTCCTGTTGCTACTCTCTTGCAATCTCTAAGCCCAACCGAACACTTCACTAGCATCGCACGCGGCGTTATCGACCTTAGAGACGTGCTCTATTTTGTGGCGTTGGTATCGACATTCCTAAGTGCCACGTACTTGAGCATCCGGGGTAGAACGCTGAGCCATAAGTCTCCTCAGTACCGCAATCTGCAGCTTGGCACGCTGGCGCTTATCGTCTTGAGCGTTCTGGTGGGTTGGTTTGGGAGTTCAGTCCAGGGACGTTTAGACCTTACGGCCGACAAGATATTCACTCTTAGTGACGGTACTGAGAGCATTCTTTCGGGCCTTGATGACCTGCTTACGGTGGAGCTATACCAGTCCGATGATCCTCCTGTGCAAGTGGACCTGGTCACTAGAGACGTGAAGGACTTCCTCGACGACTTCGCGGGTGAGTCAGGAGGTAGAGTCAAGCTGGTGCACCGCTTCCCGGACAACGATCAGAGCGCAGCCAGAAGGGGACAACTCGCCGGGGTTTCGCCGGTGCAGTTCAATGTGCAGACCTCAAATGGCCTGGAGATCAAGAACGGCTATTTGGGGTTGGTCCTGACATATGCCAACCGCCGAGAGGTCATTCCGTTCATACGGACCATCGACGGGTTCGAGTATCGGGTCGCCACGTTGGCATTCAATATGCTTCAGGAAGAGACAGATCGAAAGAGCATTGGCTTCCTTGTGGGGCATGGCGAGAAGAATGTGCGTGAAGATTTCACAAACCTGGGAAGCCTCCTCGCACAGCAATACGACCTGGCAGAGATCGCCGGGGACGAGGCTGGGCTCCGAAATATGCAAACTCTGGACGTTCTGATTGTGGCCGGTCCAACACAGCCCGTTCCGCAAGAGGTGCGCCAGGCCATGGACGAGTTCCTTGCCGCTGGAGGCAAGGTATTGCTGATGGTGGACCCCGTAAATATAGATCTACAAAACATGGTTGCCATACCAAACCAGTTCCATTTCGGTGAGTTTGCCGACAAGTACGGCATTGAGGTACAGGACGACCTGGTTTTCGACGTGCGGTCCCACGAGACCCTTCAATTTGGTTCTGTAATGCTGCCTTACCCATATTGGGTGCGCTCTCCCACGGCGGAACGCAAGGTAACGGGAGATGTGGAGTCTGTGCTGTTCCCCTGGCCAAGTTCGGTGGGCACAACGGAGTCTCAAGTTGGGCAAGCCGAGTTCATTCCTATTGTGCGGACTTCGCCATTTGCGGCGGCAGATTATGCCTATGGAAATGTACAACCTAACTCTC